>JAOZLU010000116.1 GCA_029934695.1 Desulfobacterales bacterium
GATTGAACGGATATCCGTTTCATCCTCCAATCCGCTGTCATATCTCACTGACCAGGATTGAACTGATATTCCTCTGCCGCAGATTCGGAAGAAGAAGATGGAAAAGCGAGAGCCTGGGTTAAAACAAAAGCCGCCTGGAGATATGATGTGGGGCAGAGCGGAAAACATTCCTTGCAGTTATTGCACTCCCTGGAGGCAATTTCCGGAATGAAACTTATCTCTTTCCTTATTCCTCTGTCAATAAATCCGACAGCATTCTTCTTCGCAACCTCAGCACAGTATCTGACACACAGACCACAATGAATGCAAAAAGAGGCCTCTTTTTCAAAACGGTCCCTGTCTGCTCCGTACTCCTGAGCCAAATTCTGCAATTGCGGGGAATCCGGGGCATGAGCCAGCAACAGTTCCAAGATGGTTTTGCGAATTCTGTCTATTTTTTCGGATCTGGTTCGGATGATCAGATTTTCTTCTACCGGATAAACACAGGAAACAACGAGCTTTGTCCAACCCCTGACTTCCACTTCCACGATGCAAATTCGGCAACCCCCGAAAGGTTCCAATTTTTCGTGGTGACAGAGTGTGGGGATGGAAGTGATCCCCGCACTTCGGGCTGCTTCCAGGACGGTCATCCCTTCCCTTGCTCCGACTTCTTTTCCGTCAATCTGTAAAAGGATTTCACTCATTTTTCTTTACCCTTTCTGATTATGGTTCTTTCTTCTTCAGGGACAGGACACGGAACAGGCTCGCCTGAAATTTTCCTTACCGCATCAAAGCGGGAGGGACAAACTTCAAAGCAGGTTCCGCAGTTCGTGCATTTTTCCTGATCAATTATATGGATCTTTTTCCTGGCGCCGTCAATGGCCTCGGCAGGGCACTTCCTGAGACAGATCATACATGCCTTGCACTTATCCGGGTCAATATAGTACGAGATCAGTTCCTTGCAGGACAAGGCCGGGCATCGCTGCTCTTTGATGTGTGCCTCATATTCATCTCTGAAGTAGCGTAAGGTACTCAGAAACGGGTTGGGGGCACTTTTGCCCAAAGCACAAAGAGCTGCTTCAATGGCGGTTTCGGAGATATCCTCCAAAAGCTCGATGTCACCCTCTTTTCCTTTTCCCTCGGTGATATTCGTGAGAATTTTAAGCATCTGCCTCAGACCTTCACGGCATGGGACACATTTACCGCACGATTCATCAGTGAGGAATTCAATAAAGTACCTCGCGACATCAACCATGCAGTTGTCTTCATCCATGACGATCATCCCGCCGGATCCCATCATTGAGCCGGCTTTGGTGAGTTCATCAAATCCCACCTCCAAATCCAGCAGATTCTCAGGGATACATCCTCCGGACGGTCCGCCGGTCTGCACAGCTTTGAACGCCTTGCCTCCGGGGATTCCGCCGCCGATTTTGAAGATAATATCTCTCAGGGTCATGCCCATGGGCACTTCCACAAGGCCGGTATTGGTGATCTTGCCGACCAGGGAGAAAATCTTCGTGCCTTTGCTTCCTTCGGTTCCGAACTGGGTAAACCAGTCAGCGCCGTTATTGATGATCAGCGGCACATTCGCCCATGTCTCAACATTATTCAACACGCTGGGTCTGTTCCAAAGGCCCTTGATGTTGGAGCGGACATACTTTGGTCTGGGTTCTCCCACCCTGCCTTCCAATGCTGTCATCAGCGCCGTTGATTCTCCACACACAAAAGCGCCGGCTCCCTGGTGTACAATCACTTTGAAATCAAAGCCTGAACCAAGTATATTTTTCCCAAGAAACCCATACTCCTCAGCCATTTTAATCGCCAGGTGAATATTCTCCACTGCCAAGGGGTATTCCTGTCGGACGTAAATATAGCCCTCGTTGGAGCCGATGGCAAAGGCACCGATGATCAAGCCTTCGAGGACTGAGTGAGGATTCCCCTCAAGAAGGCTCCTGTCCATATAAGCGCCAGGATCCCCCTCGTCTGCATTGACGATCACATATTTTATTGGCTCAGGCGCGTTGCGGGATCCTTCCCACTTTCTTCCCGCGGGAAAGCCGCCACCTCCCCTCCCTCTCAGGTTGGATTTTTTGACTTCCTCCAATACCAGCTCGGCGTTCATCATCCCGGAAAAGACTTTGGCTAACGCGGAATAACCGCCAATTGCCAGATAGTCTTCAATGCTCTTGGGATCAATGCTGCCGTTGGAACCGAAAACAAGCCGCTTTTGGTGCTTGTAGAAGGGGATTTCAGATTCATGAATTATCTTCTCATTGGTGCTGGGGTCGGTATAGAGTAAACGCTCTATGACCTTCTTCTCCTTTATCGTCTCGGAGATAATTTCAGGAACATCCTCAGGTTGTATTTGGAAATAGCATATTTCCTCGGGGTGAATAACAATAATGGGACCCCTCTCACAAAAACCATGACAACCTGTCCTCCGGATGTCCACTTCAGCACTCAAGCCTTGTTTTTCAATCTCCTCTTCAAGACTCGCAGCAACGTCTCTGCTCCCAGTAGCGTGACAGGCAGACCCGGAACAGAGTGTGATACAAGATTTGTTCGGGTCTCTTTTCGACAAGATGCCCTTTCTGAATTCTTCCAATTCAGCGGGCGAATTTATCCGCGACATAATTTTATCCTACTCGTAGTTTTTTAATACATCTGCTGTCTCGGCCGGTGCCATTTTACCGTGAGTCTTCCCACCGACTTCCATCACAGGGCCTAATGCACAGCACCCGAGGCAGTTCACCGTCTCGAGGCTGAACTTCAAATCCAAGTCTGTTTCGCCAGGTTTGATTCCAGTCAGATCCTGCACCGTATCGAGGATCCGTGCTGCACCGCGAACATGACAGGCCGTCCCCATACATACATGAACTTCATGCCGTCCTTTGGGAACTAAACTGAAAGCTTTATAAAAGGTGGCGATATGCTGTATCCGGCTTAAAGGAACCTGCAGTTTTCCGCTGACCCTCTCCAAAGTTTCCTTGGGAAGCCAATGATTTTCGCTCTGAATCTCAAGTAATACCTGGATCAGTGAGCTGGCTTCGCCCTGATGTTTGTCAATAATCTGATTGATTCTGTCAATATCCATAGCCGCTTCCTAATCTTCTCCTTTCTCTGTTCCACAGCTTTGCTCTTTCTTCTTAGGCGAGAGCATAGCACTTCCGGCTTTCATCGTACCTGACGAATCCATACCTTGATGAGCTGTTTATGTGTCTTGATACTTCAGACGGGTTCAGGCCCAGAATCTCAGAAATTTCTCCGGTTGAAAGGGGCTTTTCCTGAAGGAGTGTCATAATTTGGCTTATTGCCAGTTTATTGACAATCAATTCATCAAACAGCCCCTCAAACTCGTCACTGTTGAAAAAGTTATGATACACTTCTTCTGATTTGGAAGGCATTCTCAGCCTCTCTCTTTCCACCAGTCTGATATATGGGACTAATTTTCTGACTGCTTCAAGCTTGAGCTTTAACCCCTTTCCGACGATTCCTTCGCCCTTGCCGAGTGGTCCCATTTCCTTCACCTCCTTGGTAAAATCATTAATGACTTCGGTCAAAAGGTTTCCGTCTGCGCCGGACATAAATTCGATCCTCAGCCTTTCCGGGTTCAGGCCTATGTGTTCCATTATTTTTCTGCACATAAGCACGTTGCCTAATGCATCATAATTTCCATGAGTAGTATAATTACACTCATTTAACCGGCAACCACCAATAAGAACTCCGTCTTGTCCGTTTGAGAAGGCTCTGAGTATAAATTCCAGGTCAACTCTGCCGGAACACATGACGCGAATAAGCCTGATTTCACTTGTATATTGTAGTCTGGAAACTCCAGCCAGGTCAGCAGCGCCATAAGCTCACCAGTGGCATACGAAACCCAATATTTTGGGTTTAAATTTAAGGCCTGTACTCATTCGTTCTCTCCTCCTTATTATTAGTCATACATATACTTTATATTCAACCATCACCCACTTGTTGCATGATATTGACAAGTTGGGCAGCAGGGTTTTCAGAGCATTCCGATAACTATTGAGCTAAGGCCGTGGAAACGCGTCAGCACTTTCACGGTCTAAGCGATTTGTCAGGCGTGTTGTCGTCTGAGCAAGCCTGATCAGTGACAGAAGAGCAGAGTTCACAGCTTCTTCATTGGGATTCCTGACGGACCGCTCCTGACGGACTCATGCCGCCGGAGGCATTCCTGACGACTGCCCGCGGCGGTCCCCGTTTCCTGACGCAGAAGCGTTCCTGATGCTTTCGGTGCCGCCCCCTGTCCGCTTCAATGACGAGTTATGCTTCTGCCATTGCCATTATCTCGTTTTTTACAAATAACAGGTTCCTGTATATCAATTTCAAATCGCATAGTTTTGTAGAATCAAAATTATGAGATATAAAATATTGATATTTGTCAGTATCCAATTTTTCCAAAATAGCAAAATGCCAGTTTCCGCCTGTTATATAAGCACCTTTTATAAATTTCCAGTCATTTAACTCAACGGCGCTTATAAGTTCCGCAAGAAGCTGCGGTCTCGGATTTCCGTATTCCTCACTTCTTTTAAACTCCTGAATAAAAAAATAAGGTTTTCTGCTGTCTGTCAGCCCTTCGGAAACTGCATAATCCACTTTGCCGGTCAATATGAACTTACCGGTTCTGTAGGTCATCTGCAGCTCATAAAAATCTCTGATTTTCTTTTCAAATGATTTGAACCTCACCTTGTTCAGAATCGGAGCTATGAAATTGACTTTCAGATCTTCCTCACCGTAAATTTCAATCAGTGCTCTGTTATCTTCTATCAGACATTTCAAAAATATTTCCGCGGAGTCATCTGTTTCGATTGCATTGTTCAGCCATTCATCAAAAATGCTGTCATCCAGATTCCTTTCAATGTCAAACAATTTTTTCAAATCAGCATCTCTGATTTCACTGTACCGGTAAGTCGGAATCCTGTTTTCATCCTTTCCCTCCAGAATATCAACTTTTCTTTTTAATTCATCTATCTCTTTCAGCAGTTTCGCTTCAATTTCACTGTTCATATAACATATCCCAATTAATTAAAGAGCAGATTCACTCCATCTGAACTTTTTGGCATAAACAGTATTAGATACCAAAAATGGGGTCTGATGCCATAAGCACACAGATTCCGTTTTGGTGTCCGATACCGTCTCTTATAGAGCGTGACATTGGACATCGGAGATTTCAGGCATAATCGCTGATAAAACAAATCTGCAATCACATCATTTTTTGCCAAAACCGCAAAATCTCTTCCAACACTCACGGCAGCCTCATCCTTTGTCAGTCATACATACACTTTACCTTCAGGCACCATCTATTTGTTGCATGATATTGACAAGTTGGGAAGCATAATTTTCTGAGCATCCCGATAACGTCTGAATTGAGTGACGGGGCTTTTTCCGTCCGCTCAGACGCCGGGTTATGCCTGCCTGTATTGTCTTTTTTTCTGCCAGTTATAATACTTTTCAAATGCTTCTCTGTTTATTTCTTCCAATGATTTGCCTTTTCTTTTTTTTTTGTAGTCTATGTCTTATTTCATGCAGTTCCCATAACAGACGATCCTCATCTTTTGTGTAACTGTTTTTATAAGTTTCCATATTCAGAGCCTCCGAACAGTTGCAGTGATCCGATTTCTATTATCGGATAACCGAATTTCATATTGATCTGATACCGCATTTTACAGAGCATGATATCAGACATAACCGCTGGTAAAACAAATCTGCAAACACACCTCCGCTTTCAATTTCAGCAACCGAATATTCTGTAACCGCTTCACGGTCAGCTTAAGCGATTTGTCAGGCGTGTTGTCGTCTGAGCAAGCCTGAGCAGTGACAGAAGAGCAGAGTTCACAGCTTCTTCATTGGGAAAAGCTTCAGCCACTTCTGGTCTGAGTACAATTATATTTGACGCCTCACGCAGACGATTGACGTATTTGCCGCGTACCAAAGGGGCGGGAAAGTCTGACTGTTTATATTCGTCACGTAATTCATCATTTTCAATGACTCTGTCCTTCTTCATAAATCCTCCTTTCTCTTTTGACAGCACGGCGTGCGCTGATAATTCGAACAGTCTCTCCCCGCTCTGTGTGAGAAACTACTAACAAACGGCCATTATTCGAAATACCAAAGGTGATATATCGAAACTCGCCAATTGAATGGTCAGGGTCAATGCCGGTTGCGGCCATCGGATCGCTCAAAGCTGTTGAGGCTTCTTTGAAAGAAACCTTATGCTTTCTGAAGTTGGTCGTGGCTTTCTGGGGATCCCATTCAAATTTCATATCAACATACTGCCTTGATTTCGATTAAACGCTATTAAGCGCAACTAACGCCCAAGCTCATCGGCGCAGGCTTTTTTGCGTTCGATGCAGTGCCGGGTTATATTTTCTCTCAGGTTTTATTGAATTCTCTTATATTTGTGTCATCTTTATTGCTTTTACCGATATTGCATATATGGCAAAGGGTCTGATAATTATCGAGTTCGTCCTTTCCGCCTTTTGATCGGGGAATAATATGATCAACATGCAGGATAACATCATTAGCGGCATTTCTGCCGCATGCGACACATTTCCAGTGATCCCTTTGAAAAACCTGCCATCGTATGGCGGGCATTACTTTAACTTTCTGCTCTGCGGCTTCCCTGATTTTTAAAAGAGTATCTTCTGAAAGTGTTTCGGAATGTCTGTCAGTTCTGTTCTCCGATTCATTTGTCTCATATTCCCGAATCAGCCAGTTATTCAGCCTGTCAGTCAGTTTCTCAAGTCGGGTTTCCTCACCTTTTGAAATTTGGATATATGAATCATAAACAGGATAAAAACTCACAAATGCCTCAACAATATTATTCAGAGAATAAAAATGATGCCCCGATGTAATCGGGTAAGGAAATATGTAAGAGGCAAAAAACTGCATATCATAGGCTTTGTTTTCTATATAATAAAATCATAATGCTGTTTGTAAGTTGAAACAGGCCTGCATGAATCGCCGTGTGCGGCAAGCGGTCTCATATAGCTGTTATGGCACAGCCTCTGTATCAAAGGTTCGTATTCAATGTTAAAGTCAAAAAATTTCTTATACGAATCATCGGCTAATCTCTGTCTCCAATTTTCAAGAAACAAAGCCAGTCCTTCAATATCAAGTATGAGTCCGAATCGGATTGGAATAATCTGCACTGTTTTGTTATCTTTTTTTTTCAGCCTTTTCCATTTGCCGTGTTTTGATCTTTTCCCTCCCAAACCCACATAAGCAGTATCATACACATGTTTAAGCTCATTGTCTCTTTTCGTTCTGAAATGGGGATAATAAGAAACCATCGAATCCTGCAACACATCAGTCTGATACACTTCGGCAACTTTCGCAACAGCTTCATTAAAAACATTATAAAGTCTTGGTAATATGGAGAATCTGATTGCATCGGCTCTGAGTCTCGTATCATCAACCTGAAACAGATTTTTATCACTTTCATCAAAACTGATTTGATCTAATTGCATACTCATCATTTCATTTTCAGAAAATATATGGGGTCTGATGCCATAAGCACACAGATTCCGTTTTGGTGTCCAATACCGCCTTTTATAGACCGTGATATTGGACACCAGACCGCTGATAAAAGAAATCTGCAATCACACCATTTTTTGCCAAAACCGCAAAATCTCTTCCAATACTCACGGCAGCCTCATCCTTTGTCAGTCATACATACACTTTATCTTCAGGCACCATCCGTATGTTGCATGATATTGACAAGTTGGACAGCAGGATTTTCGGAGCATCCCGATAACGTCTGATTTGAGCGGCGGGGCTTTTTCCGTCCACTCAGACGATGGATTATATTTTTCATACAAACCCAGGTGCCCGATCTGTGCCTCAGACCGCTGCCCGTCTCACTGAAGCCTGGGCGACTCCGACTTCCCGGTCACAATGACTGGCTTTGTTGCGGGCAATTCGGGCTTCCAGTCTGCTGACAACCTCGGGAGTCAAATCCGCCTCCGGCTCCGCATGATCCCGTCCGTCCAGAATTCTCTCAGCCTCGGAAGGCGGAATTCTGCCCCATTTCCTCAGCAGACTGTCAAAAGATGCCTTCTGTCCGGCGACATCGTCCTCCGGGATGACCCGCACCGTATACCCTCCCGATGTCTGAGCGGTCAGGATATAAACAATGTACTGGGTCAGCGGGACAGCCTCCCTCTCAGCCAGAATCTCGAGATTCCGGTGCAGGGTTTTCGGCAGTTGCAAAGTGACTTCGTTCATCTCAGTACCCCCTATTTGTAAGATGTTCCAGAAATTTCACAGGGGTCATCACCTTCAGCCCCAGAGTTCTCACAGCCTCCCTGAAATCCCGCACATTGGAGGTGATCACCATGGAGCGGGCGTTCATGGCACAGTCAATGACGTGATCATCATCGGGATCCGGTGAGGCCGGACGCCATGACAACCAGATTCTCACAAATTCCGCATGGTCTCCGACCAACTCTGCCAGCAACGGTTTTGTCTCATTCCATCGGTGTTCTGAAAATTTTCGGGAAAGAACATCGTCGTATTCGTATGCGAGGGCATTCGAGATACAGACTCTGAAGAGTCCTGCATGCCATGCATCAATGACAAGACCGCAGGCACCGCCTTTCCGTGTCAGACCTTCAAAAACAACATTCGTATCAATGACAACCCTCAGTGACATTTCTTATTTACCAAATTATTTGAATTTTATGCCGGAAGCAACCTGTAAGGCATCAATTGTCTATTTTTTGAAAAATATAACCAGTATCAGACACCAAAAATGGAGTCTGATGCCATAAGCACACAGATTCCGTTTTGGTGTCCAATACCGCATCTTATATGTCATTTCACAACAGACAATCAGCCATACACCTCGCCCTGGTCTATTGTTTTGGCGATCCTGTATGCAAGATACGAATGATTATATGACGGAGACATTTATGGTTCCTTCCTGAAGTATTGCTGCACCAGGAACGAGCGTCCGGTGCAACGATTTGTCAGACCATCTTAATTAATTAATTAATTAATTAATTACCAACCACTTTGTAATCATCAAAATAAACAACACTGTCCGCTTTTGTCCACAATCCGACTTTTCCTGACACTGAAGCAGGTAATTTATGCCCTATAAATTGCTTTCCATTTAAATATCCCCTGACAAGATTGCCTTCAATTCTCACCTTCAATTCGTGCCATTTCCTGGTTGGCGTAGGAACATTACGAACCCAGCTAATGGAACTTCTCTTGCCGCGTTTAAATCGCCACAACACCAAGTTGTTTTCAAGAGGATTTGCGCGGACAGTGTAGTAATCACCATTTGGTTTGAGGTCAAAAAGGATACCTGCCCCCTGGTCGATCCTTCCTGCAACACCTTTGAAACGCACGGTGATTTCGCCATTGGTAAAATTATCCACCTGTTGGGATACAGCAAACGGGTAGTAAGCATACGCTTTCACATTATCAAGAAATTCTGCATACCTCTCACCATATAAGGATCGGGCCTTGTCAGCCAAACCGGCAGAGGCCTTGCCCCGGCTCCATTTGCGACCGTCAACGACCAGAACCTTGTTATCATTATCTACACCGATAATCCAGTTGCCCACTGCCGGCGCAAAGGATACGGGCATGGCTCCTATTGTCTCCTGTGAAAATTCATCTGTCATGGGATTCATATTATTGGTTTTCTTGCCTTGCTTTATCTCTCCAGTGTTGGCACTCACCATAAAACTATTGCCTGATTTTTGCAAATCAGCAGGCAAATATTCCGCCTGAGCCGGTGGTGCTGACCAACTGAAATATTTTTGATACACAAAGAAACCTGTTAATGTGAAAGCCAGAACTGCACTGGTTATAAATATGGTTTTTCTGTTTTTAGTTTTCATATCATTGTCTCCTTAAAAATTGTGGTTGACGAAACAGATAGGCGCTGAGCAAGAACATCAATGGCAGCAACAGATAAAACCACCACTTACTGTTGGAAGCATCAGCGACCAGCGGATGCCCGGTGTAGCTTGGGATTACATCTGGCGTAACCTTAAGCCCGCCCAGAGCATACAGCAACGGTAAAATTTCAAAACTGCTGTTGGAATAACTCATGTCATGTTTGTCAGCATATTCATACTCAATCAGACCATAGTTGTCATTCTCTGACGCACCAAACAGTCCAGTCGACTGCGTGTTGGCAAACACCACCTCCAAATTGGGTACTGTGCGCCGTAATTTTGCCAGAACTTCACGCTCTAAATCATACAGGCGACCATCTTCCGGTGCCAGATGAATGGTGATTTTTAACGGTTTGTTCATTTGTTGCAAAGCGCGTACATCTGCCGGATTGAAAGAGTGTTTGCGATTTTCGGTAACATCCCTGTATTGCGGCACTTGCATAATAGTAAAAACCACAAACAATAAAGCAACAGCAGCCACAAACAGTGGTTTTGTTTTTTGGCACAACTTTCGTCCCGGATGAAGCAGGACAGACGCTGCTGTGAAAAACAACAGCGACAACGCCAAAAAGGAGGCAATGGAATCAGAGGATAACAAACCGCTCTCAAATTGGCGCAAGAGGGTTGTCAGCGACCAGGCACCCAATGCGCCCATCCATCCTCCTTCACCAGCAGCAAAATCCAGCACCCATGATCCCAGGGTTGCAGCGAGACAAATCATTGCCGCAGTTGGCAAGGTATCGGAAATTGCAGTTGCAAACATGGCGATACAAATAATCGTCAAAACAAAAAGTGTATGTCCCAGCATTAATGTGAGTAACTCCGGGAAATGAACAGCACCTCCGAGATACTGCCAGATAATAAAAACCGAGACACCCGGCAATAAGATAAATAACCACACAACACTCATCGCCAATAATTTTACAACATTCAGAGAAAATGGCGATAATGGCAATTGCAGCAGCAACTTCAAGGTGCCGTTTTGTTTGTCTTGTCCGAATAAGCGGATTGCCACAAAAGGCAGAAGCAGTGTTTCAACCAAATAATATGCGCCAAAAGCAGGCACAAAAACACCTTCCGTCGGATTCATTCCGCTTGCCAGTTCAGGATAAGACAAAGCTGTCTGGCTGGCCTGGCTGAATAATTCCACTGCCTGAATAAAACTGTAACCGACCAGCAGTGATAAAATAACCAGCATGATCCACAAAGCCGGAGATATCAACAAAGTGCGTATCTCCTGCATCAGCAGTACACGCGAGAGTTGAAATTCAGACAATTGCAAGAAACACCTCCTCAAGGCTGCCCCCATTTAACCCTGCCTGCTTCTGCAATTGCTCCAGTGACCCAATTGCTGATACTTTACCCGTGTTCAGTAACAAAAAACGGTCACAAATTTTTTCCGCTTCTGTCAGTTGGTGAATGGAAAGCAACAAAGTTTTACCGGCCAGTGTTTCACGCAACAATTCCATCACACCAAGGGTCTGACGAAGATCAAAGCCGTCAAAAGGCTCATCCAGCATCAGCAAAGGTTGCGGGGAAAGCAAACCAATCGCCAACAGCAGTCTCCGCCGATATCCTTTGGATAGGGAATAAACCTGTTTTTTCAGCATGGACGATAGTTCAAGCCGCTCAATGAGCCGATTCAGCTCTGTTTTTTCCGCACCGTACATTCGCTGAAAAAATCTGAGTACGACCCCAGCCCTTTGTTCCGCATAAGGCAGAATGCCATCCGGCAAATAAAATATGAACTTCTTGGCCAGCAGGGGTGAAACTTGTCGGTTTTTCCAATAGATACCCCCTTTATCAAAAGGCAATAACCCGGTCATACATTCCATCAAGGTTGTTTTACCTGCTCCATTTGGACCGATTATCCCTAAAATTTCACCAGAATAAACGGAAAAGCTGATGTTTGACAACACCTGGCACATTCCAAAATGCTTGGAAATACCTTCGCTTCGGAATAATTCAGACATTCTTTCTCACTTCCATAAATATTCACAAACAACTTGTCTGGGTCTGAGGCCATCGGCTTTAGTGAGGGCTCAGCCATCCGTTCACCCAAAAGGACGAGGATAACCATTGCCATAATTCCGACAGCTAAAAAATCCGTAATTTGCTTTAAGCGTTTTTTTTTGCATACTTACATCAGTCTTTACTGGCTACATCAAGCCTGCACCAAGCGTAGAGTGCATCGTATACTTCAAATTGCCTTTTCAGGTTTTCAAAATCATTAGGGAACCTGAGACCAAATCCAACAGCAATTGCTTCAAGTCCTGCTGCCAGCGGGTCATTTTGCAGATTGTTCGTATCTGCGGCATTAACAATTTTTGCCAATCGCAGCAAACCTCATCCGGAATAACAGACAATAAACGTCTTATCTCATCTAATGGCACACCTTCAGACAATTCTTTTACTTTATCCAATAATTTTTTCATTTCAATTCCTGATTTTCCAAACCAGGCATCCACACCCAAATTGAGCGCACTGATTGCTTCTTCCTCACCACCATGTCCCGTAAGTATGATCAGACTCGTATCAATTCCTTCTTCCTTTATCTTGCCTATCAGTTTGATTCCATCCATTTTCGGCATTTTTATGTCTCTCATGTCTGCCAGACCTTTTCAATGAATTTCAGGATATTTGTTTCTGATCTCATCGGACAGATTTTTTGTCGCCTCGCCGATTATTTCAATATTGCGGATGACAGCATCCTGAGTCTTCATATCTTCAAGAAAGTCTTCGCAGGTCATTTTTTCCGTGTAAGAAGATGTTCTTCTCACCGCCTCTGCGATATGATTCAGAAAGTCCCGGTCAGTTCTTTCAGACATAGATTACACTTTTTTCAATATCCTCGGAGATTCGGCAACCAGTGCGAGCCTGTGCCTCAGATCAGCAGGCATCTGGATGGTCAGTGGGTTTGCATCAGACATATTTATCCCTCCACATTTTACGAACTCGCCCGGGGTGATTATATTTAGTTGGTCAAACCTGAGTTCCGCATTTCTGAAATCTTTTATGTTGCTTGTTATGAGAAAATCGCTCCCGCTTGTCACAGCCAGTTCAGGAATCTTCATAAAAGACAGGTACAGAGAGAGCGATTCGGATTTTCCTCTCCCGCACCTGCTGCAATGCGGCAGCGAACTCATACGAACACAGCAGATGATACATGAAAACGTTCGGCCATGGCACGGATATGTCTGACAGAAAGTTCTTTTTTGCCGCTGATTATCTCCGAAACTGTTTTTTCAGAACCTATTTCCGGCAGATCGGACGTTGTGAGTCCGTGTTCGTCCATAAAAAAACAGAGCATTCCGATGCCGTCGCACTCAGCCACCGGATAGTTTTTCTCCTCATATGCATTTATCACCGTGCCGAGCGTGTCAAGAAACTCATACAGAGGGTGACGCTCATCGGTGCCGATTTCGTCAATAAGACTGTTCAGGAGTCCGACCGCCCTGTCATATTCCTCATCATTGGTGACGGAAAAAAGATGACTGATCGGAGTCCAGTGTTCCCGGATGCTTTCCGCTGCGATGTTCATTTTTTCCATTTCCCCCTGTCATATTCCGAATGGGTGAGGACATGGCGGACATACACCTTGCCTCTGTTGAAATGCACTGATGCGATCAGACGGTATTTGTTCCCGCCGATGTCGAACACAATCAGATCCTCAACCTTGTCGGCACTCGGAAATGCCGACCGCAGATCATTAAAATTTGAAAACTCGCTGTTTTTCACAGCTTTGAACTAGCGGGAAAGGGAAGTCTCGCTGTCAGGATGCTTTTCCCAAAATTCTCGTAAGGCTTTCCGGCTGATTACATGCATATATTACTCCGATTCAGGAGAATTCCTCACGGTTTTCTCTCCCATGCCTTGCGGCATGAGGCTGCATTGTCCTCCGGGCTATCACACCCCGTCGTTACCAACGACGCATGTCGGAGTAAGAAACTGTCGGCGACACGACAGGTTGAACTCCCGTTTCTCATTGACGAGAAACGGAATCAGCAATACATCAGCGACTTCATGTCGCACCCGCTGGAATGAAGGGTTAGCAATTTATTTTTTTATATTTTCATCAATTTTTAGTTTGATTTTCTGAAGCAAATCTTCTATCTTCTTTTGCCGTTCATTTTCATAAATTGTGATATTACCCGATTCAAATATTAGTTTTTTAGAAATATCAATACAGACATTAGAAACATAAAGAAGATCGTAAATTGGTGCTAAATAAATTTTGGGGATAAAGTGTTCATATTCATTTCTGTACACCGTCCTTCCTCAAAGTCCCGGATCGCTTCCTCTGCCAGCGCATCAAGTCTGCCTGAGAGAACATCATCTTCAAACTGACTATCCCATGCGTCTGCATCGAATTCCTCAATAAACCATCTCCGAAATATTGAAAGTTTTTCCCGGGACATTTTGCTTAGTACAGTTTTTATTTCCTCAATTTCCGCGACAGTGTCCATAGTATAACCTCAACACTTTTCATATTTGAGTTAAAGGGGGTCTGATGCCATAAGCGCACAAATCCCAAATCCCAATGTCCAAATTCCAAATAAATCCCAAATCTCAAATAAATCCCAAATCCCAATGTCCAAATTCCAAATAAATCCCAAATCTCAAATAAATCCCAAATCTCAATGTTCAAAT
>JAOZLU010000666.1 GCA_029934695.1 Desulfobacterales bacterium
AAGGATGCATCATTTTCTCTTGATAATTTCTCACCCATCATTGGTATTTCAAAAAGAAATGCTTGCGTAGATTCTAACTTCATCTTTTTTACTGGCATATATATTTTTCCTTTATCTCCTACACATAACGACTGTCTTCACCAGCCCCGACTTACACAGGAAAGCCTTCACAGAAGCGAAAGAGTAACATTCACCGAGGAATAGGCAAAAGTCACGCAGGCAGGGGTCTGGTGAAAGCCATTGTTATGGTTCATACGTATCTCATGTTTGATGCTCGGTGGTCAATATTTTGTTGGCTTCCGGCACTGCGTTTCTTGCTGAAACCTATGTCCGTCAAAACCGATACGCCCCTTTGATGTGCTGGCTCCCGCTAATTTTATTCATTGCCGCCACTGCTTTTCCTAATGCAACCCCGGTTCACAAAAAACCGATGCAGTACATGGAGGCACTGCCGGAACACCACAAATTCTTTCCGGCGTTACTAATATTTTCTCTTTATTTTTTGGCTCCATAACGCCAAAGCTCACCGGCGGGCGCTTTTTCCGTCCGGTGCAGCGACTGGTTAGGCGCTTTTGATTATGGATTTTTGTGAATTAGCTTTTCGCCGGTAATGGGATCGTAATTATATTCTCCAGAAAACCAAACTTTTCGGGAAGTGCCATAGCTCATGGTTCCAAAGTCATTTGTTGTGAACTCAATAGATTTGAAGGGTCTATAGTTTTGACGTTCGTAATATAAAACACCTTTTTTTCTACGACTTCATTGGTGATTGGATTCGATACGGAATATGTGAAATATTTAGAACTACATCCTCCGTCCGCTATCACTTGCGTTCCATCCCATTTAACGAGAATAGCTTCATTTTTTCCGATCTGGATGCTTTTTAATGAATCAATTGGTATCTGCAATGAGTCTCCTTTATAACCACAAATAAAATGTGGTTTTGTATCTTTCTTGCAGAAAGTAAAGCCAATTTTTGTTGTTTGCACAGGCTCTTCATTATTTTTAACTGGGAATAATGTTCCAGTAAAATATGCGGTATCTGTGGTACAACCAGCATTAGCATTCTGAATGCCAAAAAAGAAACATATTGACATAAGCAGGAAAAAAATGATTTTCAAACTATGGATGGCTATCAATGAGAAAATTTCTTGCTTCATCATGTACTCCTCTTGAATAATATTTTGATAAATTTTGTAAATGAGTAACTACAAGTCGCCTAACGTCAAAGCTCACTGGCGTTGATGTAGCGTAGCGGAATCAGCGTCCAGTGAAGCGCCTTGTTAGGCTATTTGCCCCAATGCGAAAATTATCAAAATTAGAATCACTTTTGGGGTATGGTCCAGGGATGATGGCTAATAGATCCCACCGGCATATATCCCATTCAAAAATTAGTGATGCAGCATGGTCACCAAAGTAATCACCGTGGATAAGCAACTTTGTCTCTTCCATGTCTAAATACAGTTGAAATCCACCATTTGACCACATATCAACATCTTCACCAATGCTAGGAATTTCTTTGCGCATTCTATCCAACCATTTATCTTCCCAATATTGATTGAAAAACTTTTCAGAATCAACGTCAATTGTAACAATTGAGCTATTTAATAGACCGTCCCAATTAGAGGTGCAATGACAATAACACACAATGCGTTTGCTGGCTTCAAATATGGATGGATAGGCGGCTAAACCAGGATAATCGCAGAAATCAGTAAAACAATAGTATCGTCCTTCACCTTTAGGTATTTTTATTGTTTTAATATCTTTGTCAAGGCTACACAGCGACAATTCAGTATGCACTATTCCTTCTATACTGTCGTCAGTATATTGCTCCCATTTACCTGAAAAGGGTTGAATATCTGGGTGATCCTCTATATGCCCAAGCAAAAGACCCATATCTGAAAGGTGTTGAAAATAATATATTGGCAAATCAAGCCACCAAAAATTGATAGTCATTTGCTTATTTTTCATTTGTCTCCTTGATACCTAACGACTAAGCTCACCGGCGCAGGCTTTTTTGCGTCCGGTGCAGCGACGGGTTAGCCCGCTCTCTCACCGGCCAAAACCAGAATTCGCCGCCTGATGTCATCGGACAGCCACATGCCCTTCTGACACAGACGGTCTATCAGAGGTTCGACAGCCTCTGTCAGTCCTTCCGATTTTGCCTCGAGCAGAATTCTGAGTGTTCCCCACACCGTAAGCCCTGCAGCCTTTGCAATCTTGCGGGCAGGAAGATCATCCAGAAGTATGATCTTCCCGGGATTCTCCAGTCCCAGGGCCATTGCCGCAAGTTCTCCGGAACCCAGATCCAGTGAGAGCCACTCGGAAGGTGTGTTTTCGGGTTCAACAACCCGGAGCCATCCGTGATTCGCTGGTTCGGGAACCTCGTAGCCCCTGCGCCGCCCTTCTGCGAACTCGTTCACCACCGCGCCCGGTATCCATATCTCGCCGAACATTTCGGGAAGCCAGTCCAGCACACCGATACGGTGCAGGTAAAGCAGAGGCGATGTGTTGCTGACGGCATCAGGCATTTCCGGCCTCCAGATCATTCAGTTCGGATTCAAACGGAAAGATTCTGTAACGCCCCAGAGCCGTCAGGAATTCCACCCGGGACATGCCGGCAAGATCGGCAGCCCTGCCGGATGAGAGACGTCCGAGTTCGTAAAGCTTCACGGCAGCCAGCATACGAATCTCGCCGGCAAAGCTCTTCTCGTCGGTTTTTTCAGCCAGCAGCACTTTCTGCGGTATGCTGATTACAATTTGTCGGGCTGTCATGTCTGCTTCCTTTCATTATTTTAGTAAGCGGGCTAACGACTAGCATCTGCGGCAGTTAAAAGCAGAGCGAGGAACGAGCGGCGCTTTTAACTGTCCGCTGGATGCTTTTCTTAGCCTTTATGATGCGATAAGTTTGTCAGTTAATTCAGATATTTCTTTATCAATATTTCTGATGTCTGTTACTAATGCTTTGCCATGTTCAGGCGATAATTCAAGCACAAGCCGTAAAATATTCATCCAGTTCAAATTATTTCGTGCTCTGGCAGATTCAATTTCATCAAGGGGATGTTTTTCTTGATCTTGATTGGTTTTATCCCAATTGATTGATATGCAAAATTTATTTAGTACTTTTTGGTATTTTTCATGAAGATTGGCTTTTCCAGAAATCCAATCTTCTTTTGTAAGTCCTAAGAAATGAACTCCTATACGTTTACCTCCCTTGATTATATTTGAATCTCTAAAACCTTCCTCTTTAAACAAGAATTTTTTATGTAATTTCACAACAGAATCATTACCTTCAATAACTTCACAATTCAATTTTGCATATCTAAATCATCAAATATAAAATCTATAAAGTCATACTCAATTGCTGATCCAAGACCGCCCCTTGCATTTTCTGTTAAATAATATGCCCAGTCAGTTTTCTTATGCAGTTGATCAATTGCATTAACACTTACGACACCTAAAGGATTATCTTGTTCGTCAAGGATAACAAATACTATTTGTTTTTTATCTGTTTTAAGGCGATTAATCCAACCCAAGTGTTCGTTTAGCTCAATAGCATGATCTGTATACATCCATCTCCTAACACCAACTTCATTCCGAATATCACGTACCTTTAATTGTGATTCAGTGCCTATATCAGTCAATGGAACCAATTTAATATTTCTTGGTTCTGTTCTGTTCTGTTCTGTT
>JAOZLU010000667.1 GCA_029934695.1 Desulfobacterales bacterium
AGCCAGACTCAGTTCCGCCAGATCAATGGGCAATCCCACATTGAACGGGGACTGGCTCAGTTTTATAATTGTTTGGAGAATGTTTTCAACCATAAGTCCCTCATTATTTGAATAGTGATTTTAAAAAACTATTCTGGTTTCCAGAGCTTCTGCCTATGAACGCATTCAGCGAGGCTCTGCCTCATAAGTCCCGAAATTCCTGGGATCAAAATCCTCTCTGTTCAGAATCCGGGTCATTCCTCCCCTCAGACAGATCCGGCCGAACGTGCAGGTTTAGCTTTGTGCCCCGGGTTTAAGCTTTGTGCCCCTCTGTGCCCCCTTTGTGTCCTCTGTGGTTAAAAAGGTGCGACGCAGGGCTTGGGGATTTCCTGTCTTTGGGCGTAAAAACCTTCCATCTAACTGTCTCAGTTACACTCAGGCTGTCGGATTGTCAAGATTTTATATGGGAAAATTCTGTGTCAGTAAAAAAAATATCATTTTATTGTTGACAAACTTTACAAAATTTACTAAATGCTGTTTACCTTATATTAAGGGCATGAATCGTCAGGCAGGGCAGATGAATTTCTGAGTCGCTGATGACATGCATGTCAGTGCCATAATTTTTTTACAAGTTTTTACAAAAATATGGCTATGGGAATCAATATTGCTTATGATGTGCAAGGATTTTTTTCTGGGCATTATGATGATCTGAGTTCCAACGGGGCAGTAGAGTTGTTCCTAAATAAGCTTTTTTTGGGCTTTAAAACTTTTAACCATTTGTTTTTATTGAGTCAGTATTTATTTAGGAACAACTCTAGTGTATAAAGTGAAAAAAGGGGACTATCTGGATATGATTGCCAATAAAATAGGTATTTCAGCTGCAGACATCGCCCGTGCAAACGACCTTTCAGACAAAAATAAAATCTATCCGGGGCAGGAGCTTAAAATCCCCTGACATTTTTTTACATATTTTACAAAAGAATGTGATTTTCTCTTGACAAAATTTACAATAACGGTTAAACAGGATGTTAATTCATTTGTAACCTAAAGGCCGGAGGAGTATTTTCATCTCTGACAAAGGGCACACAGAATTTTGCAATGATTAAGGAAAACGCTTTGAAAAAAGAAACAAAACACTACCTGTCAACCGATGATGTTGCCTATGCGCTGGGCGTTTCCCGTCCGACCGTAATCAGTTATATAAAGCAGGACCGGATAAAAGCCCTTCAAACTGGCAAAGCATATAAAATCCCCCCCGAGGCTCTTGCTGATTTTGCAGGCAGACAGGGAATGTCCGAAAATCCGCTTGCTGTTTTGGCAAAACGCAACGGAAATTCAAAAAAGACGGTTTCCCTTGAGACAGCAGATGTAAAAATCAGGAAATCATCACGCGGGGATCAGTCTTCACCGATTCGTGAAAATTCGGACGCACTTTATTTTCTTTCCATCCACCTGCATGATGCGAGTAATGAACTGGTTTACCGGGTCAGGGAATCTTATCTCATTATTGGCCGGAGCCATCTTGCAACCCTGTCCATTCAGGACCCTTATGTGTCCAATATTCATGCAACCCTGACTTATGAAAAAGGTTTTATCAGATTGAAAGACGAAAGCACCAACGGAATTCAGATCGGAGATATTTGTTTGAAATTCGGAGAGAGCAGACAACTCGGAGATGGTGATGAGTTCATGGTGGGCAATTCACTTTTGAAAATCCTTTCTCCTCATAAAATTGACCGGTATTTTACACTTTAACAACAATATTATCCGGAGTGCAAAACTTGTTTTGCAAGTCATGCCGGGCAGAAGTCTGAATTCCGGGGACTCGCAAAGCAAGCTTTGCACTCCGGCCTGACTGGTGATGAATCATGTTACTCAAAGAAAACGATGTCATAAACGGCAAAACAGGAACCTTTCAGGTGCAGGCAAAGATCGGCAGTGAATCTGCTTTTGGTGCAATTTTCAAGGCCCTTGATGATGCCGGAAACCCTGTGGTGATCAAACAGCTCCTGGGGGCCACCCATATTTCCCAGAATGTGGGCATGGATTATGATTATGTCCGCTCCACTTTTGAGAGAGAGGCCAAAATACTGTTGGAGCATAACAATCCCCAGATTGTCAAAGCCTATGATTTTTTTGACCGGGATGATGATCTTTTTGTGGTCATGGAGTTCATCAACGGAGAGGACCTGGACCAGGTACTGATCCGACATATAGACGAAAACAATGACATGCCCTTTTCAGAGGAGGAAACCGTTCCCATAGGAATAGAGATTTGCAACGTCATCCATTCCATCCACCAGTTGCCGGGACAGATACAAAGAGAACGGTGTCATTGAAATCCGTCCCGAGTTAAACGAAAAACAAAAAAAGCTTGCAAAGAACACCTTGTATTTAATGATTAGTTGGTATCCTTACGGTCTTAATCTTCATTTTGGCAGTCTGCTGTCCGAACTCGGATTTTCAGAATTAAGGGATTGCGCGGATTTGCAACAGACTGATCTTTTGACCATAAGAAGCATGGTTCAGATATATGGCTGAAACAACAAAATTTCGGTGACATTTAAAAAAACTTGTTTTGATTATAAACATCTGATATGAAATTAGATGTTTTTTTGGTAAAATATATTTCAGGATTTTTGAAATTTATTCAATTATCTTTCTGAAATCCAAGTATAAAAAAAAGAGACTTATATAAATGAATCCCTCAGTTCTTATTCCTACCCCCGATGCCATCCCCGTTCCCTGAGGATGGTTCAAGTGTTTCCTTATCCTGACGTTTATCCACATGAACGCCATGATCGGCAACGCAGTCATGGGTCGGCCTTGCCAGTTGTGCAAAACCGCCTGAAGGCGGAACTACGAACTGACTGACAATCTTTTTGTTAAACACTATATCAACAAACTTGAAGGATAAAAAATAATGATACGCCAACTGTTTTCAAAATTTTTCGGTAAATCGGAAACTTTGGAAAAAGAAACCGATGATGTCGTCATATTTGCCAGGACAATTGAGAAACTCATTGACGAGACTTCCTTGGAGATATTCAGAAAATACAACGAGACGTTGTTAGCGGAATCAAATATCTATATTGTCCCCGCAGTCTGGGGAGCCATGAAAGAAGGTGAACTCACCGCGACACAAAAAGAAATTCACGCCAGGATATACCCTGTCATCAAGAAAATCCTTGAGGCATTATATCAGGAAAGCATGAGTCCTGACCAGAAATTCGCCATAGGATATCTTGTAAGGGGCCTCTTTATCTCAAAGACAATTTATATGATTGAATTTTATAAGAATTTGTCCGGAAGTCAGGTAAGCATCGGCGGTGGGCAGTCCACGGACTTGAAGGATATCGAAATCTTGGGACGTGCCTAAGTATCAGCAGATCGTGAACTTATAGATATTCAGAATTTTTCCTCGGATATCCAATTAATTAATTAAAAGACCCAATACATTGCAGTACCCCTCTGAAAATTCTGTTTGATGATGAGCGGAAAAATCGCCCGGCATTCTGTTGCATCGCCCGGCTCGGATTGCCAAGGACGGCAACGCAGTCACCACTTCCAATGAAATCATCGGAGCCGAGACAGAAATTGTCCCAAATGTACGCCAGCCTACTTGTCTTTCCAATAAAAAATACTGAGAAGCAGGCCCCCGGCAAAAGCGACAAAAGCACTTACCAGGAACAACCCGG
>JAOZLU010001159.1 GCA_029934695.1 Desulfobacterales bacterium
AACGTGGGAGACACGGATGTGACCGGGCTGACCGCAGAAGCTTACCTGAAAAATGCCGGGCAGGTCCACAGCACCGCACAAATTTCTGTCAGCCCTGTGCCGGCCGGCGGAAGCACGGAGGTGACGGTCAGTATTGACAACGGACTGGATTCCGACGGTTATGCGCTGGTGCTTGAGATCAGTGATGAGAACGGTTCTCTCCTGGACTCCCTGACGGAAAAGGGACTGTGGATCACCTCGGATGAGATATCCGAATTCACGGTCCCGGGGGAGATCACCCTGTTCGAGGCCGGAGAGGAAATCCCCTTCAGGCTCGTGTATCAGAATTACAGCCCGCAGGCCCTGGAGGGGGTGCTGACGGTCTTCCTCTATGATGCTGAGAGGAGGGGGAGGGAGATATTCAGGGACATTCTGACGGTCCCGGCCGAGTCGTCGGAGGAGGTCATCTTCGGGGGAGACACCCGGTGTCTTGGCTCCGGGGAACACGAGGCATTTGCGGTGTTTGAGGCGCAGGGCCGGGAGAGACCGTACTCGGACCGTATCCTCCTCACAATAACCGCGGGAGACCTGATCTGCGACCCGGACTCGGACACCGACGGGGACGGTTATACGGACGCCCTGGAGTCGGGACTCGGAAGCGATCCCTCGGACAAACGGTCGTACCCGGTCCCGGCCACACTTCTTGTCACCGATGAATCGGGAAATCCGGTTCCCGGGGCGGAAATCTGGCTGGCACTGGAAAACGGAAAGTTTTTCCAGGGAGAGACCGGCAGGGACGGACGTGCCGGGATTTTCGCTGGCCGGGGCGCTGTCGCGGAGGCATACTGCCAGGGCGAAAAAGGCTCCGCCGTGATCAGCGGAACAGAAACCGAATACCGGCTCACCCTCCCGTCCCTTTCGGAGAGCGGGCCTCCGGGCACGGTTATCCGTGTCATGCCCGCGGACCGGGATGCCGACGACATCTCTGTGACAGTCTCCGGCGATCCCCTGATCTCCGAACCGGAGGTGATCCTGTCCCAGTTCCACAGCCATGCCGTTCCCATGACATCCGGAGACGGCCGTGTCTGGTCCGGAAGCGTCAGAAACGGGGA
>JAOZLU010001160.1 GCA_029934695.1 Desulfobacterales bacterium
AGCAGAGCAGAGCAGAGCAGAGCAGAGCAGAGCAGAGCAGAGCAGAGCAGAGCAGAGCAATATTATTTCTCGGAGATGAACAATCACCACTTTTAACTTGGTTAAAAAATAATGGGGAATCTGTAATACAAACTTCTGAAAAACTCACAACAGAATTTATTGAGACTATTAATGCTTGTTTTCTTGTTAGCTATGGCTATCGTTATATTCTCAAGAAAAACATCTTAGAGCTATTTCCAAATCAAGCAATTAATCTCCATATTTCATTTCTGCCTTGGAACAGAGGAGCAGATCCGAACTTCTGGAGCTTTACAGAAGATACACCCAAAGGAGTCACAATCCATTATTTGGATGAAGGGGTTGATACTGGAGATATAATTGTTCAAAAAGAAATTCAATTTGATACAGATGAAGAAACATTGGCAACATCCTATGAAAAACTACAATTAGAGATACAAAAATTATTTAAGCAGAATTGGCATGATATTAAAAACGGGATTTGTGAAAGACGAAAACAAGTAGGTAGTAGTTCCACTCACAAGATAAAAGACAAAGAATCTTTGTTGCATCTGTTGACAAATAGCTGGCACACCCCGGTTTCAGTGTTGGACGAATATTGCAGTGCTTCTGTAATGGCACGGACAGGCTCGCGGGGGATTGCCAAATCCCCCGCATAATGGCCCAAAGTGCCAAGCCTCCCAAGTCTTTGAAACTTGGGAAGTCTGGCAGTCCATAAAAAAAACAAGAGTCAGATTCAATTTGAAAAAAAATAGATGTATGCTGTTTGTTGACAAACTTTTTTATATCTTAAGTGCTTAAATTGCTTGATATATACTGCCTAACATCAAGTGTTTGAAGCGTATCTTATAAACAATTCTTCTAAGAAGGGGAACCCCTTTCAAATTGTGGAACCGGTGCTGAGGGAAATTCTGAAAAGAGCGGGGCTGAGTCTCTTTCTCTGTAAATATCTGGAAATTAACAAAAGTCCGCCTCAATTAACAGTAATTTTACTGACAAACAGGTAAATAAAATTGAAAGAAAATGAATACGACCCTCTCTTTGAACCCGGTTTTCATGACATTGAGGAAAAT
>JAOZLU010001161.1 GCA_029934695.1 Desulfobacterales bacterium
AAGGAATATCCTGCTGAAAGTGATATTTCGGGATCGCTTGTTGAGCAACTGAATCCGTTGCCTAAAAAATGGGGAAAAGGCTTTTTAGTCTTTTGGTAAGGAATGGCTGATGAGATTTCATGTAAAGAGACTGAATCCTCCTCAGAGAAAGATATATGGTTTCAGGGACTGGCATGTCAGGGAGGTCTTTAAGGGTGAATTTCGTGAATTATAGGATAAATAAATAATGACAGATTTAAACAATATCATAAAGTGGGGTTAGCGGTTATGCTGATACCCGCCGGATCGTCATACCTGACGACACACCGGAAGCTCGTCAGCAGAACCGGAGAATTGATATTCGCCTGACCATGCGTACCCCGGCTACCGGAGACCTTCGAAAACTTCTGGAGAGGTTTAAAAATGCCAACATTCGATAAATTCCGATCTGAGCTTCCCGATATGAACTTTGAATTACCAGAAACAGCGGGACTGGAGAATATAAAGGTTTTCCAAAAGCTTGCGGAGGAACTAAATGGATTTGTGCAAAGCTGTGGAACAATGTCCGATTGGATTTTAAGAAGAAAAAGGGAGATTGAACAAAAGGTCGTCATGGGAGGTTATGAGTTACCTCGACTTATGGAAGAACCCCGGGATATCCGGGCAGTGATCGCTTTATGGCGCGAGTCAGAACAATTCCGAAGATCAGCACCTGTTAATTCCAAAATTCTTGACAGAATTAAAATATTATCCCCAAAATTATCCCCTATAGTCCTGAGGCCGCTGATCTGTCTCTTTCTGGAGCAGTTTGATCATTTGGGAGATGGGTATGAATTTTTATATGATTTTATTCGGAGAGGATTGGCGGAACTGCCTTCCAGTCGTGCCCAAAGCAGTGATATGAAAATCTATAAGAAACTCTGCCATACGATATTTGATTATGACGGCCCGGAAAGACTGGTTGCCACCGCCAACAGAGAGAAGCGATCTCTTGCTGTCATAGCAAAGGAATGGGGAATTCCTGACGGAACGCCCGGACGATTTTACCAAGTCAGTAAGTATCTGGGCATAAATAACCTGAACATTTCAGCGCGTCTTTCTTGGAGAAAT
>JAOZLU010000668.1 GCA_029934695.1 Desulfobacterales bacterium
ATGCACGGGATTGTTTTTCCGAATTGCTTGAAAATACAACAAAGACCGAGGAAATCCTTCATTGGAAAGAAATAATTGAAGAAGCTGATATAACAACTTATGTTGTTAGCAATAAAGTTCAGGCAACGCAGATTTTCTCTTTTCAAAATGATAGAGGTAAGGTCTTGACCAATTTTGAAAAATTAAAAGCGCATTTGATGTATCAAGTTTACTTATCAGGTAGTAACGAAGATGCTATTAGTTATATAGAAAAAGAATTTGAAGATATTTATAGAATATCCGAAGAAATCGAGTCGGATGAGGATACAGTTCTAAACCATCATTGCATGGCTTTTTTAGGCGTTTCAGTAAATGTGATTGAAAAAATCAAGAAAGAATCAAGCAGAGTGCAAAATAAGACGGATTGGATAAAGGACTTTTCGACAAAGTTAAAAAATTCTTTCAGCTATGTAAAACAAATTGAGGAGTTTCAAAAGTTAAAATATGGCTTTATTAGCGATCTGCTGATACTGGACAGTAACAATTGCTTACCTCTTTTAATTAAGATTTATCATTATCATCAATATGAAATTGAAAAATTTGAAGATATTTTTGGCCTTATTGAAATTACTCTGATGAGAATGCGATATACTCGGGGCGATTACAGAACGAACAGATTTCCTATTATTGCACACAGCTATGACGGCAATAAGGACAAATTAAGAGACAGGGCATTGGATTGCGCCATCAACGGCTTTCAGACTTGGTGGGAATTTAAGGAGAATTTTGAAATTTGTCTGAAAGGTGATTACCATTATTGGAAGATCACAAGATATCTCCTTTGGAAGTATGAGAATTATTTGCGGGAACAAAAAAAGGAGGGCTTTTTGCCTGCTTCTGATTTCAGAAGTCTTTATAAGAAAAAAAGCATGGAAAATACTATCGAACATATAGCCCCTCAGACTCCTAAAGATAAAGAATATTCTGATGATTTTAAAGCTAAGTGTTTGAATAATTGTGGAAATTTAGTTCTAATGACTCTCGGCAAAAATGCAAGGTTGGGCAATAAAACTCCTGATAAAAAAGATTTTCAATCGCCTTTGCTTTCGCAACAAGAAATTGAATGCCAAAAAAATAATTGGAATGAGGTAACAATCAAACATCGTCAGGAAAAAATAGTTGCTTTTGCTTTGGATTATTGGAATCCTGAAAAAAATAACCAAAGAGAACATTTGTAAATGCCTAACCATGAAATGAAGCGGACGGCGGGGGCGGGTTCTCGGTTGAATGTCTCAGTCAATCCCCCGCCGCCGCTTATTTCAGGCGTTATGCTCTGAAAATAAACCAGTTGAAATAAGTGAGAAGATACTCGGAAACAAATCGGGCTGTTTTCAGCCGGCAGAGGAGATATGAAATGCAAAACTCAGAAATGTTTGAAAAAATTTCATCCGATCCCGAAATCTGTCACGGCAAGCCCTGCATCAGAGGAACGAGAATACCTGTCTATCTGCTCGTGTCCCTCGTGGCAGAGGGTGAGAAACCGGAGACAATCATAAGTGATTACCCGTCAGTGACACATGACGACATAAAAACGGCAGTGAGATACGCCGCAAAATTATGCGAATATGAGGCATATGCGATATGAGCATCAGATTTCTTCTTGACGAAAATATGCCGTTCGCACTGCTCAAATTTCTCAGAAACAGAGATTGTGAGGCGGATCATCTGAAAAAGCTGGAAAAAGTCGGCATCCGAAACGGAGAAGTATACAAAGTTGCCGAACAGAGCGGATCATGGATACTGACGAGAGACTCGGATTTCAAAAATTATCACAAATTTGTCACGCACAATGTCAGAGGTGTCATCGTGTTCACGTTAAGTGACACGACGACCCGGAACATATTGGATGTGATGAACCGGTTTCTTGAAACACACAGTGGGAAGCTGGCATCGAAACACCTTGTAATCATTGATGACAGCACAATAAAAATTTATGAGTGAGAGGCGGGGTTTTCTGTAAAAAGGGCATAACCAATCAATGAAGGGGGTGTGACATGAAGTCTTTGATTTGATTGTTAATTTTGTTCCTTATTGTAAGGAGCAAAAGTTTAACCTGTCGTGTTGCCGACAGTTTCTTATTCCGGCATGCGTCGCCGGTAACGGCGGGTGTGAGAGCCCGGAGGACAATGTAGCCCTCACGCCGCAAGGCATGGGAGAGAAAATCGTGAGAAATTCTCAACTCTGGCAGCATCGCAAACCGGAGGCGCGCTAAGAAGGACGATATGCGTAACTTATGTGAATTGCCGATAAACGTCGTTAATGATGATGAGCCAAAGATGCTGACAGGCTCAGACCAAAAGGTGAGGGGTAAGGTCAGTGCGCTCCGCTTTCGCACTGCGCAATCTGCGATTCCCCCGGCGTATAGGCGGACGCTAAGTCGTCATGGTCAGATCATGCGGAACATGGTAAGCCCGTATTTCTCCTTCTCAGAAAGGTAGGGAGGCTAACCGTGAGGCATGCTGATGGCGGGCCGGAACAGGATGCCGAAAGAAGCGAATGTCCGATCGTAATGATCGGGATACCGGGTGAGACATTCCCGGCTGAGACATTCCCGGCTCCGCAAGGTGGCAGACGTTCGGCGGGTATCTGATCACGCAAACTCCGGAGAAATCGGATGAAAGCGGAGAAAGCAGATGACGTCCTCCGGGATGGTGCGCTCCGCACGCCTCGGCTATTCTGACAGTCGGAAAGTAACGTGAAGTACATTTAATGTGCGGGCATCTCCACAGGAGATGCTTTTGCAGAGGCCTGAGCGGTGTGACGGGAAACTGTCACGCACCGTTCTCAGGGGGCTTGGGGCTGGCAACAGCCCCCGGCTAACCGACCCTTTGAAAATGGAGAAACAAATTATGTTAAACACTGAAAAACTGCTTGCAAGAATCACGGCAAATCCCCGAGTGATGGTCGGCAAGCCCACCATCCGGGGGCTGAGAATCACCGTTGAGCATATTCTCCGGGCACTGTCGGGCGGTGTCTCGGAGCATGATCTGCTTGAGGAATATCCGGAACTCGAGAGAGAGGACTTTCAGGCTGTGTTCGCATATGCCGCCGGACTGGTCGGTGAGGAGCGGGTCTTTCCCATCACGGTGCCCACATGAATGATCCCGGGCTGAGATTCCTGATTGATGTCAGTGCGGGCGGGGGAATCGAAAAATATCTGCGGGAGAAGGGATATGACACAAAGGCTGTCAGAGACATCGATCCCCGAATGGAAGATGAGGACATAATCCGCATTGCCGTCTCGGAAGGTCGGATGGTTGTCACCATGGACAAAGATTTCGGAGAACTGGTGTATCGCTGCTCAATGAGGCACAGCGGGATTCTGCTGCTGAGACTGGAGGACGAAACCGGAACGGAGAAGCTGCGGGTTGTCATACACATCATGGAAAATTATTCCTCCCAGATAAAAGACTGCTTCTGTGTGTTTCAGAATGAGAGACTCCGTATCAGAAAGACAGGGCGGAGGAGCATGCATGTGACCGGCAGGGCGGAGCCGGGCGCAAACAACAGGCAACAAAGCACGACAGCAATGAGCGGGCATAACCATCAATGAAGCGGACGGCGGGGGCTGGCTCTCATTGGAAGGTCTCAGTCAATCCCCCGCCGCCGCTTATCTCATCGTTATG
>JAOZLU010000117.1 GCA_029934695.1 Desulfobacterales bacterium
GAAGGATGGAGAGCGCAGGCGACACGGCTGCCGCAAGCCCCAACGCGCTCACTTTCCCGATAAATTCCCGGCGGGTGATTTTTCCCTGTGTGAGCAACGCTTCAAGCTGCTTCAGA
Source organism: Desulfobacterales bacterium (assembly GCA_029934695.1). GTDB lineage: Bacteria > Desulfobacterota > Desulfobacteria > Desulfobacterales > 4be13 > JAOZLU01. The sequence continues at coordinate 117 of JAOZLU010000117.1, forward strand.
TCGTACATTTTAAAACCTCCTTTTTTTGTTATCATTCCCGATCAGACCTCCGAGGTCTTCAAAACCTCAAAACAGATATCCGAGGACTTCGGCGAGCTCTGTCGAGTCGTTTCTGAAACCTCGGAGGTCTTCAGATTTCGAGGCTCCCGAAACCTCAGAAGTCCTCATTGTCACGATTCAAACCACATACGTTCCGCGGCTTTGAAGCCGTCCAAAGTCACCTTGTCCGTGGCAAAATCTCTGAATTTCACTTTCTCGGATGCCGCATCAAGAATATTCAGAAAAAACGGAATGATTGTTCCGCCTTTATCACGGACAATTCGCTGCATTTCCACATACATCTCCCGCCGAACGACTTCCTCGAATTCCACGCGGGATGCCTTGAGCAGGGCGTTGAAGCGTTCATTCCTGAAGTGCGTCTCATTCCATGGCACATTTTCGGCATATCCGCTGGAAAAGAGCATATCTTCGGTGGGACGGGAATTCCAGAAGGAGAAGCACCATGGTTTCTTTCTCCAGACGTTTTTCCAATACCCGTCATTCGGTTCCCGCACCACCTCAATGCTGATCCCCGCCCTGCCTGCCTGCTCCTTGTACAGAACAGCCGTGTCAACAGCTCCCGGGAAAGCAGCATCAGCGACATGAAGCCTGAAAACATGTCCGGCAAGTCCTGCCTTTTTGATAAAATGCCGGGCCTTGTCCGGGTCATAAGTCCTCTGCTCCAGTTCGGACGCGAAAAAACGCATATCCGGGGCTATGGGGTGGTCATTTCCGACGGAACCGTGACCTTGCAGGATCTGTTTCACAATCTGTTCACGATCCATCGCATATTTCAATGCCAGCCTGACATCGTTGTTGTCATAAGGGGAAATATCCGTCAGCATCGGCAGCGTGGCATGCGTTCTCCCCGGTTTGCTGATGAGACGTACACCGGGCAGCTTTTCCAGGAGGTGGGCGGTTTTAAAATCACACCGGGTCATATAGTCAGTCCGGCCGGTTCGCAGAGCGTTGGTCCTGGCGCTGACATCCGGAATGCAGAGGGTCTCAACCTCATCAAAATGGGCGCGTCCCTGTTTCCAGTAGTTCGGATTGCGTCTGGTGAGACATCTCACTCCCGGCGTGAAACTCTCCAGCATGTATCCGCCGGTGCCGATGCCCTTCTCAAAGTCGGTCGTGCCGGCTGGCACCATCACCAGGCGATTGTCGCTGAGAATGTAAGGAAACTCAATGTTGCCGTCTTTCAACGTGAAAATCACCGCCTGTTTTCCGTCTTTCCTGATGTCGCTGACGGATTTGAAAAGGCTTTTGACACCGGACTTTGATTTTTCTCCCAGGTGAATGTTGAGGGAGAAGATGACATCTTCCGCATCAAGCGTTTTTCCGTTGTGAAATTCCACACCTCTGCGCAGTCTGAAAGTCCATCTTTTCGCATCGAGAGAGGATTCCCATTTTTCGACCAGCTCGGGAACCGCTTTTCCCTTATAGTCAAGTTCGACAAGAGCGTTGGAAAGCTGACCGAAAAGGATGAAACTGCTCATCGGATTGCCACTCCTTTCCGGGCTGAGGGAGTCAGAAGTTGCTCCGCTGCCCATGCAGACCCTGAACCGCCCCCCTTTTTTCGGGGTTGCGGCAAATGCCGGCACACCCGGAAGCGAGGCCGCTGCCAGAGCGGTCAGTCCCAAAGCCGAGGTTTTGGCAAGAAACTCTCTCCGGGTGATTTTTCCCCGGGAGAGCAGGGTTTCCAGTTGTTTCAGTTCTTCCATAAGATTCCTCCTTTTTTTGTTGTCATTCCCGATTTAGCAGGAACGACAAGATTTATTGTGTCAAAAAACTATTCCTGACGTATTCTTCCGCTACGTTGCAAAAACCAGTCCGCCATTAGATTGACCCCGATGGTCAGAAAGGCAATCGCTCCTGCAGGCCACAGGGGCGTGAGAATCCCGAAGGTGATCGCACCTGAGTTTTCCCGGACCATGCCCCCCCAGTCGGCCGTTGGCGGCTGGATTCCCAAGCCCAGAAAACTGAGCGCGCTGATGAAGAGGAACACAAAGCAGAACCGCAGGCAGAACTCGGCGATCAGGGGCGGCATGGCATTGGGCAGAATTTCGTGCATGATGATCCTACACAGCTATATCCCGGAAGAGATTTGAAAACCACCGCTTCGTTTATGAGTCCTTATATGCTGATTTTGCACTGGGATGACCGATTTTTCGCAGCATCACCTCAAAACGGCTCAGAGATCCCGGCCCGAGGAATTTCAGGATGACAGAACGGGTGTTATCAATATGGATATCCGCATCTCCGAGCAGGGCCTCCGCGTCGTCTTCATCTTTTTTCTCACCGGTACCGATTTTCATTGCCACAAGGTGTTCCGGCGACACCACAAATAATTCATCCTTTCCGACTTCGATGGTTTCACCGTGTTCGGTGGCATAATTAATCGCATCCTCAAAAAGCGGGCTGAAATCTCCGAATGCACAATATCTTGTTATGAAATCCACATTGATCTGATTGGGCCGGTCCACGTTTATCCCGCCGATTTCCAGTTCAAGATACTTTATCTGCTTTTCATTCAGCCATTTCCGTATCCTGTAAAGCCCTTCTCTTGTCACAGCGATATCCATGTCCTTTGTAAATGAGTGCTTTTTGTCTTCTGAAAGCCACACCCATACCGCCAATCGTCCGATCAGTATGCCCCGGACAGATGTTTGATCCAAAACCTCGTGGACAAATCGGCCGCTGGGGTTGGGATCAAATATCGGTAATTTGCCATTTTTCTTTCGTTTGTTATTTTTATATTGTTCAGCCATCTCAATGCCTTAAATTCAGCTATGTGTTGAAGAATATTTCCTTTGTAGCGCCTTTCACTTCTCACGCTTTGTTCTTTGCGAGTTTGGCAATCTCGGCTTCACTGGTCCACGTCACATCATCAGCCTTCCCCCCATTTTGCGAAAGATCAATTTCATGAATTTCAAACCGGGACTCGCTGTCCCCGTCAATGGATGACTGATCTATGGCTCTGAGCAGGGTGTCAGGGGTGATCTGTTCACCTCTGCGCCATCTGAATAACCCGGATTGCCAACTGATCCCGTCAAACATCCCCATGTCGTCATATCGTGCCAGATTGGCGAGAATAAATTCTGCCATTTCATATTTGTCCGTGACCTGAAAATGCCATAAGCGGGTAATCCCCTCATCAATACTTTCGGTTAAGATGAATATTTTGTCTGTCATTCCGGATTGTCCTCCTCCGTGTTCGTCCTGATTTCTGTTCTATGATCTCAGAGAACTGCATTTCTGATAGCTCCTTTCCCCAAATTCCCAGGTTTTTTTCCGGATGAATCAATTCTTCTTGTCGGGACTCAGGCCAGGATTCCCCAACCTGCCCATACTCCAACCGGATCATCCGGTTCGCGACATGGAAATACCGGTCATCGCATCTGACAGCAATTACGGTTTTACCCCGGGCTTTGTAATGACAGATCTTCGAGGTTTCCAAAACCTCAAAGGTCTTTTCCTTTTTTTGTTATGTTAAAAGCCTATTCCTGCTCCTGGCGAATTCTGCCACTGCGCTGCAAGAACCAGTCCGCCATCAGGTTCACACCGATGGTCAGAAAGGCAATAGCGGCGGCCGGCCACAGGGGCGTGAGAATCCCGAAGGTGATCGCACCTGAGTTTTCCCGGACCATGCCCCCCCAGTCGGCCGTTGGCGGCTGGATTCCCAAGCCCAGAAAACTGAGCGCGCTGATGAAGAGGAACACAAAGCAGAACCGCAGGCCGAATTCGGCGATCAGAGGAGGCATGGCGTTCGGAAGAATCTCCTGGGTGATAATCCACCATATTCCCTCCCCGCGAAGCCGGGCCGCTTCCACAAATTCCATGACCTCAATATCCATGGCCAGTGCCCGGGAGATGCGATACACCCTGGTCGAATCAAGCAGGGCGATCACTACGATGAGAACCGGCACGGATGTTCCCAGCACCGACAGGACCATGAGAGCAAAGATCAGGGTGGGAAAAGCCATCATAATATCCACCACCCGGCTGAACACCTGATCGGCCCAGCCCCCGAGGACAGCGGCCAGAAATCCCAAGATGATCCCCACCGTGAATGAGATCAGGGTGATCAGCATCGCAATGGTGATGGTGTTACGCGCACCGTAAATCAGCCGTGTGAACATGTCCCGACCCAGATGATCCGTGCCGAGAACATGATCTTCTCCGGATGTCATCCATACGTCGCCGACAATTTCTGTTTCCGCATGGGGCGCGATATACGGCGCGAACACAGCCGCGAAAATATTCAGCAGGATCATGCCCAGACCGACCCTCGCGCTGAACGGAGATTTTTTTAGTAATCTGAGGAAAGTCATTTTCCAATTTCCTGATTTTTAATTTTTGTAAGCAAGAGCAAATCTCATGCAACCATTTAAAACATATATTCCGAGACAATTCAAAAGTCAACAGTTTATCTTCAGGTTCCGATAACGTGAAACGTGAAATGTGATGCGTAAATGCCTGAATCACGCCTCACGTTTCACTCCGGAGTCTGGGGTTGGCGATAATCGCCAGAACATCCGCCAAAAGGTTCAGAAATACATAAGTGCAGGCAAATATCAGCCCACTGGCCTGAACCACAGGGATATCCCGCTTGGATACAGAATCCACCAGCAGTTGCCCCAGTCCGGGATAGACAAACACCACCTCCACCACCACCACACCGACCACGAGATAGGCCAGATTGAGGACCACCACGTTGATGATGGGCGAAAGTGCGTTCGGAAACGCGTGGCGGATGATGATCCGGCTCTGTCTGATGCCTTTGAGCCGGGCCATCTCGATAAACGGGCTGTTAAGGACATTGATGATCGTTGCCCGGGTCATCCGCATTATATGCGCCAGCGACACGAGCGTGAGCGTCAGGCACGGGAGCATGATCCCGTGTATCTTCTCTCCTAAGGACATCTCATCGCTGATGCTGCTGATGCTCGGGAAAAGTCCGAGTCGTACCGACAGCACGGCAATGAGAACGTAGGCCACGAAAAATTCCGGGAGCGATACAGCCGAAAGCGTGGACACCGACACAAGCCGGTCAAACCAGGTGTCCCGATACAGGGCGGCCAGCATTCCGAGAAGAATGGCCAGGGGAACCGCGACCACCGCGGTGGAGGCTGCCAGAAAGAGTGTGTTGGAAAGCCGCCATCCGATCAGCCCTGTAATGGGACGGCCGTTGGCCAGGGAATTGCCGAAATCTCCCCGCAGAAAATCTCCGAGCCAGGAAAAATAGCGGACATGAGGCGGCAGGTCCAGTTTCAGTTCTTTGCGGAATGCCTCCACCGTCTCCGGGGTGGCCTGCTGGCCCAGGATTGCCTCGGCCAGATCTCCGGGCAGGGCCTCCACGCCCAGGAAAATCAGCACGGAAATAACAATGATGGTGGCAAAGCCCAGTCCCATGCGTTTGGCGATCATTGAAGATATGTTGTTCATGGTTTTCTCCTGTTTGTCAAAAGTTCGGATTGCCGGTCTTATCTTCCAAATAAGTTTTCATGATATTTCATGCATCTTGTGAATTTTGGCCCCGCGTCCCTTTAGCAGACGATCCAGCCAATCCGGATCCGTTTCCGGGACAGATGAGAGCAGCAGTTCCGTGTATTCATGCCCCGGAGTCTCCAGAATGTCCTCTTTGGGTCCCCGCTCCACGATCTTCCCTTGCAGCATCACGATGATCTCATCCGCGACAGCCTTCACAGTGGCCAGATCATGGGTGATAAAAAGGTACGACACTCCCAGTTCCTTCTGCAACTCCCGGAGCAGTTTCAGTATTCCCCTGGCCACGAGCTGATCCAGGGCGGACGTGACCTCGTCGCATATAATCACATCCGGTCGGGCGGCCAAGGCGCGGGCAATGCAGATCCGCTGTTTCTCTCCGCCGGAAAGTTCCGAAGGGTATCGCCCCATATATTCCGGGCCCAGTTCGATCATTTCCAGAAGTTCGAGGATTCTCCGCTCCCGTGCCTTGGCATCTGTGCCGAAATAGAAGGAAAGGGGCCGACCCAGTATTTTCCGGACCTTGTGCCTGGGGTTCAGGGCCACGTCCGGCATCTGATAGATCATCTGAAGCCTGCGGAGGCTCTCCCTGTCCCGATGCTTCAGAGCCGGAGATATCTCCTTTCCGTTGAATATGATTTTCCCGTCAGACGGGGGGAGCAGGCCTGTGAGCACCCGGGCCACGGTGGTCTTTCCGCTCCCGGATTCCCCGACTACAGCGACGGTCTTTCCCCGTTCTATCTGGAAGCTGATGTTGTCAAGCACCGTCACATCCTTGGTGTAGCCGGCCGATATGTTCTCTGCCTCCAGAACCGTATAGCACTTATCCTCGGACTGGGTTTGGGGTTTCCCGATTATACGCGACGATAACAGTTCCCGGGTATATTCCTGTTTCGGATCAGCCAGCAGTTCCCTGGCATTCCCCTCCTCAATTAGTTCTCCATACCGCAGCACCATGATGCGGTCAGCCAGCTGTGCCACCACTGCCAGATCATGAGTGATATAAATTGCCCCGGCATTCCCCTGCCGGGTCACCTCCCGGATGGCTGTCAGCACCTCAATCTGGGTGGTCACATCCAGTGCGGTGGTCGGCTCGTCAAAAATGATGATATCCGGATCGCAGGCCATGGACATGGCCACCATGGCCCGCTGCAACTGTCCCCCGGAAACCTCGTGAGGATAGCGGTAACCGATCTTCCCAGGTTCCGGGAGAAAGAGACGCTCATACAGTGCGACAGCTTTGTCTCGGGCCCTGGGAAAATCGGACAGGCCGTGCTGAACCGGGGCTTCGGCAAACTGATGGATAAGCCGGTGTGCGGGATTGAACGCGGCCGCCGCGCTCTGGGCCATGTATGCAATGTGTGCGCCCCTCAGTTTCCTCCGCTCCTCCTTTGAAGCGGTGGTCAGCTCTGTTCCATTGAAAAGGACGGATCCGCCCGCAATCCGGCATCCGGTCCGGGTATAACCCATCGCGGCCAGTCCGATGGTGGATTTGCCCGCGCCGGACTCGCCGATCAGTCCCAGCACTTCGCCCCGGTCCAGGGTCAGGGTGATATTTCTGACGATGGGTTTCCACTGTTCGTCGGCACGGGCCTCGATTTCCAAATTTCTGATGGTCAGGAGATGTTTCATTTTTCGCCTTTTATGGATATCCTTCATTTTTCAGTTTGCACTTTTTGGCATCCTTCACAGAGGCCGAAAACCGTTTACACTTTTTTCGGCTTGCACAAAACAATACCTTTATATACCGAGACAATTCAAATATCAACAGTTTGTTTTCAGATTCCGAATATATGAAAATATCCTTATCCGCATCCATTTTGTCAAAAAGCGTTTTAAGTTTCCCATAAGCCGCTTTTCCATGTTCCATATCCGGGATTGCCGCAAGAATAATCCATAACTGTTTGCTGAAAAATAACGTGATGATGATCGCGTCGGAGATGATCCGACAGGAATAAAACTGAGGCAGAATAAATGCCTGGGTCATCAGGAAGATGAAGAGAGACGTATATGTGAATAATCCCAGTTCGGTGAAGTAAAACAAAAAACCGATTCTGTTCTCTCTCAGTTCCGAGACACAGGGGGTCAGATGGTTCTCAAACAAGTCTTTTTTTTCAGAGAATTGATTTTTGTCTCTTTGAATCCGTCCAAAATATGGTGAAACATGTTGAACAGGCTGCTTTCAAGACGGTTCTGATCATGAGCAGGCAGTTCCATCAGTTTTTGAAAAAGTTCGTACCCGAGAACAAGGAACAGAAAGAGCCCGATCATCAGCAGCCCGATCAGGGGGGAGAGAGTAAAGACATAAAGCCAGGCCACCCCGACTGTTATAAGGTTTTGAAATACATCAAGACCTTTGACTGCCGCGTGAGTGAGAACCTGAGCATCCGTAAGGGGCAGATAGATGTCTGAACGACTGTATGTCTCGAATTCCGCCAATTCAGCATGACGGACAGCATCGCAAATCGTGAGCGTGATTTTTTCCAGCACGTTCTCCGCAAACTGGTTTGTCTGTTGCTGAGACAGCCGTCTGAACAGAATATGCAGTCCCACAGTCAGAGGAAGAAGGATATATAGTAAAGGGTGATGTCTCTTCCTTCTGACACTTCGTGAACAGCAGATAAAACCAGAATGACCATCGCTCCGGCAAGGATGCCTGAAAAGGTGGTGAGTGTCAGGATAACGGATTTTTTAAGAGAAGATTCCTCTTTTATGATGTTGAAAAGTTTCATTTGCTGTGGAAATACCCTTCTGAGAAACTGGAAAACGCTTTTGCACTTCATTGCTGAAATTCTGAAGAAATTTTAATCCTGACACATCCATGTTTCTCAAAATGTCAGAAAGAAGCTCCCCGGTATCCGGAAGAATCATAAGAGGCTCTGTTTCATACAGGGGAAGCGCAATAAACGGCCTTGATCGGATATCCGGGTCAGGAATCACCATCCCCTTTTCCCGGATCACCTTGTTGCCATACACAAGAATATCCAAGTCAAGGGTTCTCGGTGAGTATGAATCAGAGTCACGGGTGCGGCCGCATTCCGACTCCACCCTTCGCAGAACATAATATTTCAAATCCCGCGGAGTACAGGATGTTTCTATGGCCACCACCCCGTTCCAGAAAGTCGGGTCTTTCGGTCTGCTGACGGCCTGGTTCTGATAAAAATTTGAAATTTTGAGAATTCTCTCTGTGTATAAAAGCAGCTCCAATCCCCGGAGGATGTTACGCTCCGGATCAATGCTCGATCCGACGCCGATGAACGCGCGCATCATCTCACCTCCTGTGATTCTTTTCTTCTGATGATTTCGATGCCCACTGATCTGGCAAAGCGTAGGGCACCGGGTTTGTCAACACCGATTTTCACCTGACAGACCTTAGGCTCTTCAAGACATATCTCCGCAATGGCCGCGGCCAGACGTTCTATGAGAAAAAAAGAGGCGCCTTCCACAAACTCGACAACCCGCTTTTTCAAGTCGGCATAGTCAAACGAATCTTCAAGCTGATCAGTCTCCCCTGCCTTGCGAATATCGGCCCACAGTGAGATATTGATCAGGATATCCTGCTTTTTCACCCGCTCATCGGAGCGAATCCCGACAATTCCCCGGACCAGCAGATCCCTGATATGAATAATGTCATAATTTCCTGTGTCAAAGTCCATAAGTCATTCCTTTCATAAATTTTCCGCCGTCAACAAAAAGAACCTGGCCGGTGACAAAATCCGATCTGATGAGAAACAGGATCGCATCGGCAATGTCATCCGGATGTCCCCACTTGTTCAGCAGATTGGAGGATGCGCGCCGTTGAAGGTAAGATTCATCCTCACCTTCGGGCGGAAGGATCAGGCCCGGGGCCACGCCGTTCACTCGTATTTTGGGAGCATACTCCATCGCAGTCATTCGTGTCAGGGTGAACAATATCCGTTTGCTCACCTGGTAGGCTGCATGCTCCTGCTCATAATCCACGATTTTCGTGTCAAGCATGTTGATCACAACTCCTTCTCTATCCTGCTGTGAAAAAGAGCGGGCAAGCAGAAAGGGGGACAATGCGTTGACAGTGATGTTGTGAAAAAAATTCTCCGGGGTCAGGGTGTCAAGAGTGGTTTTCGGGAAAATCGAGGCGTTGTTGATCAGAATGTCAACCGATCCCGCACATTCAACCGCGCAAGAGAAAAAGTCCCCCGCAACATCGGAATCTGCCAGGTCTGCCTGGATCGTCCAGGCTTTTCTTCCCTTTTCCCGGATAATATTCGCTATTTCCGCTGCCTCCTTTTCAGAAGAGTTATAATGAAGGATGACATTCGCACCCTCTGCTCCGAGCCGGATGGCCGTTGCTTTCCCGATTCGTCTTCCAGCACCGGTAACCAGTGCGGTTTTGTTCATTATTGAAAATGCCATCGGATTTGTCCTTTTATATTGGGATGGGTTCGGACTTGGAAAACCATGTTCTGATCATATTAGGGAATCATATCCGCGGTGCTGATCATGTTCAGAACAAACGCGTGGAATATGGTGAAATGAGCGAGAAACACACCGCCGATGCCGAGAATCCCGGGACAGGTCACCGCAAAAAAGGTGTTGTGCATATTGTCCTGAAAATCCGATGAGAGCTCAAATATGTCCGGAATGGCATCCAGGGAACTCTCCGTAAGCACCACCTGGGCACTGTCCGTGGCAGCGGGGGACGCACCTTTTACAGATATGGAAACATCGGCTTTTTTCAACGCTATCGCATCATTGATCCCGTCGCCCACAAAGCAGACGGTTTTGCCGTTCTCCCGGAGTTGTCCGATAAGTTCGGCTTTTTTCTCGGGCAGAATTTCGGCGAAATAATGATCCGCACCCAAAGCTTCAGCCATGAGCGTCCGTCTTTGAAGAGAATCCCCTTATGGGATCCCGCGCGATAGCCTCCATATACGCGGTCAGGTCCCTGGTCTTTTCAAGAACCGAAACGATTCTGGCAGCCTCGGTTTCCGTGCCGGATTTTTCCACCCGGATATGGATGATGCCGGATATGAGGATGGTGGCGGCGGAGACCGGGCCGCCGGTCTCCTTTTCCACAGGCTGAAATTCACCTGTCAGCGTATGCACCGCCACGGAAGCCGCGCCATGAACGATCACCCCGTCAACAGGGACCGTCTCCCCGGGTCTGACTGTGATAATATCGCCGATTTCCACGGATTTCATGGGGATTTCGACTTCGGTGCCCTCTTTCAGCAGCCAGACCGGCTGATTCTGATCGTCCATCATATCCAGAGAGGTATGTCCGGCTCTCTTCTCCGTGGCAAGTCTCAGCAGTCTGCAGGTGAAATACATCAGGGCGGCCAGAGAGGAACTGAGCAGACTTCCTGTGAAAAGCAGAATGCCGATGAACCCGACATTCAGGAACTCGACCGGCATACGATGTTTCCCGGAAAGAGCCTCGGTGAGTTTTCCGAGAACGAATGTCAGCAGATAAAGGATGATAACGATACTGATCCTCTGCTTTCAGTGTCTTTATCTTACCGCTGATTTTTTTGTACAGCGATGATCCCGCGTACAGGCCGCAGGATATGAGACCGATTTCGATAAGCATGGTTGTTTCCTCCAAGCAAGTACCCGGCCAAAATTTCTCCGGGATTTTCTGTCATAAGCAGCCGGGGACGGAGCAGAGGCAGACGGCATCCAGATGCAGACACGACATGTCATTTCGGGCAGAATTGAAAAAAAGGGACTTTTCAGTTTTGCACTCCGAAAGCCACACGAAAATAACGGTCGTCATGGGTGCGTGTCCCCCGTCCCCGCGTCGGACCGAATTTACCGGACAGGCCCCGCATGGCATTCACAAAGCCCAGTCCCATATCTGCGGCTCACTCGCCAAACTTCGCAATTCACACCTCCGAGGAATGAACCAGTTCCCACCCGTGCCATACCAGAATCAGCTTTTTCAGCTTATATCTCCCGGATGTTTTCCTCATGCATTCGTCGCCGGCGTATTTCTCCAACTGGCGCGCGGCCTCCCCGATGCTTTTCTCAATCTTTTCCTCAAGCTTTTTCCCGGAAGGCCCGCTTCGTGATATGTATTTCATTTCAATGAGGTAGCCGAATTCCATGTCGGGAAACCGGGCAAGGAAGGGCTCCAGGAAGATGTCGGCATATCCTCTGCCCATTTCGGACTCGGTCCGCGTTGCATAATAGTCGCAGATGTTCAGATAGGCCAGGAAAAACATCTGAACGGTCCGTTCCCCCTCAATATAATCTCTCACGGAAGTCTGGGCCTTTATCTCATCTGCCAGGAAATCCGTGACCGCCTGCCATCTCCCGTTATAGGCCATCTCATATATCAGATCCGCCAGTCCCCACACGTCAATGCGGAAAACCTTTGCATCATGGAACGCGTCACGGATATACCCGTACATGAGCTTTCTCACCGTGAGATTCGGTATTTCCAGAACCTGCTGCTGACCCCTGACACCTTCGATGCTCAACAGGCCGAACCAGAACAGCAGAGAGATGAAATTCCGGGGATCTGTCATCCGGTCCGAGGGAAAGCTGATCTGAATGTTGCAGGCTGTCCGCCCCTCTCCGATGATCTTTTTCAGTTCGCCGAAGTTTCCGTTGAGCTGACGATCGGTCAGCATCAGGTGGCGGAGCTTTCCGTAGTCAATTTTTATGTTCTGGTCAATCATATCGTACGGAAGTTCGCCTTCATCAGCCACCTCGCTGATGAAATACAGTACCATATCAGAGTTGAACAGGGACTCGGAGGCCTTATCCGAGAATCTGTAATTATTATACCATGTTGTCATAATTTCCAGGCAGAGTTCCGTATCTTCCCCCAGCAGTCCGGCCTCGGAATAATAATGCAGCATTTCCCTCACCTCCGCTTCGCTGAATCCCAGAAGAGTGCTGAATCTGATACTTCTGCTGATATTTTTGCCGATATTGAAGCCGCTGGTCACATCATCCATTGTCACCGGTGACACACCGGTGATGAACAGTTTGTCCAGTCCCGATCCTTTCACCGATGTCGCATTCTTCAGCATGTTGAAAAAGAAACGGAAAAATCCTTGGCCGCGGGTCAGATCATGGTATGCCACTTTCCCGGCGGTGGTCAGCACCGTGTTGGCGAAATTGTCGTATTCGTCAATAAAAAGATAAAGTCTCAGTGATTTTCTGGATGTATTCAGAAACAGTTCTTTGAGCTGGTGTTCCGTTCGGGAGAGAGACTGAATTCTGATCCGCTCCTTCTCATTGAAATGCAATGGATATCTTTCAAAAAAATCATTGATGACCGCCTGTCCGTACTGCTCAAAAGATTCTTCCAGATATCTGGTATCCGGATTCACCATTGCGAAATTGAAGGTCATGATCAGATAGGAATGTCTTTCGGGTGTGGGATGTCCCAAGATGTGTGTGTCCCGGAATATCTCCTCAAAATTTTCCTTCTCATTGATGTCGTAATAGTACTGTAGTACGGAAAGCCACAGGGATTTTCCGAATCTCCGGGGCCGGATGAAAAAAATATAATCGGATGCGGATTCCAGGACAGGGATGAAGTGTGTCTTGTCAACATAATACATGCTGTCTCTCCGGAGAGAGCCGAATTCCGCCCTGCCGTAAGGTATTTTCATAATGTTCTGATTCATAATCACTTTCCTCAGTTTTCGGGGAGCCCCTTCGGCAAGCTCAGGGGCCGGGCGTATTCTTCCACTGGTGCAATGCTTATCCATTCTCCTGGGTGAATTTGACAAGGCTCTCCAGTTTTTCCATGGCTTTTCCGCTGTCAATGGCATCTTCGGCTTTATGGATGCCTTCCTGGATATCCGCGGCTTTTCCTGCTGCGACAAGGGCCGCTGAAGCATTCAGCAGAACCACATTCCGTTTGGGCCCTTTTTCTTCTCCGCTGAGAATTTTTCTTGTGATATCCGCATTCATCTCAGGCGTTCCCCCGATAAGCGTGTCTGAGTCTGCCTGCTCTCCGAAAAACTGCTCAGGGTGAATGTCATAAGTGCGGACAAGGCCGTCGTTCAGCTCGGAGACACGGGTGGGCGCACATACTGAGATTTCATCCAGTCCGTCGTGTCCGTGGACCACAAAGGCTCTTTTCGCACCCAGAATAAGGAGAGCCTGTGCGAACATTTCCGTGAGTTCCGGCGCATAGACTCCTAACAGTTGACAATTGGCAGCAGCCGGATTCGTAAGCGGCCCCAGCATGTTGAAAATGGAACGAAGCCCCACCTCTTTCCTCGCTTTGGCCGCGTATTTCATCGCACCGTGAAACAGAGGGGCAAAGAGAAAGCCGATGCCGATTTCCCGAACCGCTTCTTCCACGATTTCCGGATTGACATTCAGGTTCACGCCCAGCACCTCCAGTAGATCCGCACTGCCGCACTGACTGGATATGGAGCGGTTTCCATGCTTGGCAACAGTCACGCCGCAGCCAGCCACAACAAACGCCGTGGTTGTGGAAATATTAAAGGTCTGGGCACTGTCGCCGCCGGTGCCGCAGGTATCCACCACAGCAGATGCCGATGTCTGAATGCGTTTGGCTTTCCGGCGCATGGCTTTTGCCGCTCCGGCCAGTTCTTCAAACGTCTCGCCTTTAGTGGCAAGTGCCGCCATCATTGCGCCAATCTGCGCGTCCGTGATGTCCCCTGAAAAAATCTCGGTGATCATTTCGGACATCTCTTCTTCAGTCAGATTATTTTTCTGAACGATTTTGTTAAGATTCTCTTTAAACATATTGTTATTCTCCAATATAAACTGATGTTGGATGTTGGATGTTGGATGTTGGATGTTTGATGTTGGATGTTGGATG
>JAOZLU010000669.1 GCA_029934695.1 Desulfobacterales bacterium
AAACATCAAACATCAAACATCAAACATCAAACATCAAACATCGAACATCAAACATATTAACATGCTCCTGCCTCTTTGCATCTGCCCCGGGATGCGGACAGCACTGCCAAATTGCTGATGAGGGGAGGGTTGGCATCCGGGCGGGTCGCGCCTGAAGATTGGCTCCACAGCGGGATACTTCTCTTTACTTTCAATTTCTTCTTTTTGGTCAATTTTTTTTCAGCAGCTCTGACTGTTCTTTTTTCATTTCCATATATTCTGTTATAAAGAATTTCAGAGGGGGTTCTGTTTTTTTCCACAATATCGCCATATCCCACATAAGCAAGGAAGTCCGAACATGCTAACAGACCATCGCCGCATTTGTTATAATTATGACATTTATCACAGGGTGACGCGTTAAATATATCTTTATAAATATTCATTTCAGTTCTCCTTTCATGCTTAAACGGATTTTTGTTTGCCTGTCTCTGCCGCGTTTTCATTTCTGTCGCGCCAGATGTTATAATCTGTTTACATAAAATAAAGAAAGGCGTCAATGGGGTGGTAAAGGTATTTAGGGGTAGGAATATCCTACTCCATAATAAGATTTTTGCTGATTATAACGGATTCAGGGGAGGGCCGCAGTCCGATATCCCACACAAAGCCGCAAAGAACACGGAGGCTCTGTTTTCTCTGTGATCTCTGTGCCTCTGTGTGGGATCATAAAAAAAAATCTCACACAAAGCCGCAGAGAACACGGAGGCTCTGTTTTTCTCTGTGATCTCTGTGCCTCGGCACTGGTTCAGTTGAATGGGAATCGTATTAAAATCAAGTGGTTGTCAAAATATGCAAAAAGACTGATAACTGTCTGTTTTCAAACTGTATATAGGCTGATTTTCTTAAAATCCCATTGAACTGAACCAGTGCCCTGTGCCTCTGTGTGGGATTATAAAAAAAAATCTCACACAAAGCCGCAGAGAACACGGAGGCTCTGTTTTTCTCTGTGATCTCTGTGCCTCTGTGTGGGATCATAAAAAAAATCTGATCATATCTGATTTTTAAGGGAATGCTTTCTGATTCAGCCTCCCCTAAATCCGTTATAATCAGGATTTTTGCTTCCATATTTGACAAAGTTCAGGTTTATCTGTTAAAGAATGTTTAAGGGAATGCGTTCCCAAAATGGCGTCAGACAGGATTAACCTGATGCAGGCTCTTGGAATTAATGATGTCATTGAGGCGAAGGAGATCAACATTTCCGAAACCGGAATATGTTTTGAGTCAAATGGAAATTTACCTTTTGAAATGCAATTTAAAAATCAGCATCAAACCCCGGAGGCATCCCGGCATCTGAAATCTGTTTCTCCGCTTTTTGCACCACATCTTTCGGAAACATGCGAAGCTCGGATGTTTTGAAAGGACAATTCGGAAGATACCGGATAACCACTTCAGCGACCGCAATTCCCTGTTTTCTGTCCCGCTGTTTCTTCATCGGTTCCCTGTCTGGCTGTTCCGACAGCCACAACTTATGCAAAGCAAACGCCCGGGGATCCGGGACAACAATCCGGGCCGGATATCCGTCATCTCCGATAATCACTTGAGAAAATTTCGGGGCCGCAAGCAGCCATTGAAGATTCCGAATCTCAGCCGCTTCCAGATCCCCTTTCCCGCCCATACGTCGAGGGTCTTTCTGAGTGATCCGCCGAGGTTCGGGTTTGATCAGATCAACCATGAATCCGTCCTGGTTCACCGCCCGAAAGCCCCTTTTATGAAGGGGTTCAAAGGAGCAATCCGATTTTTTCAGAATTCCGAGCAGCCCCTGGTTTATAAACGCCCTGTCACCGGTAAGCAGCTTCAATCTGGGACGGATATCCAAATCTCCGGTTGCCAGAATCGGAGCATCCAGAAATACCCCGGCAGCCACTTCATACCCAAAAATTGCATGAGTTCCTGCAATGATGATATTTTTGCCAAGCTTATGCTCCTGGTCCAGAAGCCGGAGGATGGCACCGACAAGCCGGGGAACCCGATGAATCCGTGCGGCCTTGCAGAACCTCGCCTGCTCCGCAATTCGTTCTCTGAGTGTGGCAAGTCGCTGCCTGATTTTCTGCTTGCCTTTCCGAAATTCGTCAATGATCTTTTCAGTTTCCGGGGAGCGGGGCCCCAGGCTCTTCCCATTGCCGAGCCGGTCGAGAGATCTGAAGAGATATTCCCTGCCTTTTGATTTTTTCCAGTGCATTCCGCCCTGCCATGAGCGGCTTTTGCGAAATGCCTCGGTAAAGGCTTCATATACTTGCACAGTATCAATATATAAACGGCGCTGATTGTCGGTCCATTCCTTGAGAATCATGTAATTTTCCTTCAAATTCCATTTTTTTCAAAAATGAAGGAAAACTATTTGATTGTCAAGGATTTTTGGGAGGGAAATTTCAGCACTGCAGACTACATCTGAACCGGCAGCGTAAACTGAGGCTCACCCAGCAGAAATTCCCCTTTTGAAATTCTTTGCTTCAGTATTTCAGCAATTTCACGAGCTTTCACCATGCTGGAAAGAGGGACTGTCTGGACATTCTCACCGTCAAGCTTTATGAAACCGCTCCTGAGTTCAGCATAACTGACCTGCCCGTAACTTTTTGAGATACCGTTTCCATAATCACTCCCATAGTCAATAATCTGGGTAAATATTTCCTCATCCGATATGGCGGTATATTGCGCCATTTCTTCATTCAATATGGGAATCGGAATCCCCAGCCCCACGGAAATTGAGCATCCATATCCCTGAATGCTCGCTCCTGTCAGCCATTCAGGACTCATCCCTTTCAGGTCCCCCATGACAAACAGGGTTCCGGCAGGGGTAACCGGGATTCCTTTTTCCGTTCGTTGTGCAGAAGGCTTGTGCTGGGTCCCAGACCATGTCACATATCCTGTTCCGCCCCCCAGAAATATTCGGGTTCCGAGGCCGATGGTTTTGTAATACGGATCATTGAATAACGGACTCAGTTGCCCGGCTGAACAGTAATTTGCGTTTCCCGCTTTGGGTTTCAATGCCCCCATGTATGTATAAACTGTTTTTTTTGTCAGGTTTACGGCACAGTTATAATTCTGATACCCATTTCTGGGGTTGCAGAGTGTGGCACAAGGAAGTGAGTCCAACGAAACCTTCTTCTCGATCATCCGGCTCGGATAACAGGTTGTTCCGTAACCTGTTGCCTTTAAATGTATCTCTTTTCCTGCAACCAGGTCCTGAATGACATGACCGCCACCATAGTTGAATTCGCCCGGATAGACCTTGTTCAGGGGATCATCCTCGCAGGGTTCGGTGGCCCCGACATAGCAATCCACAGCAGCCACTCCCCCATACGCGGGCACATTGTTCAGCCAGACTTTTGAAGCCTTTATTGTCGGGACAGAATGCCCGAAATTGATAAAGGCTCCGGAAGAACACATGGGGGCAAATGTTCCGGTTGTCACCACATCAATCCGTGTCGCAGCCTCAACCGGTCCCTCGTCCCTGACAATATCAATCATCTCTTCGGCTGTCACCACAACCACTTCACCGGAACTGATCTTTTTATTGATCTCCTGATAAGTCTTGTTAATTTTATGCTCTTTCATTCCAGATTCTCCTATGCAACTTGATGTTTGATGTTTGATGTTTGATGTTTGATGTTTGATGTTTGATGTTT
>JAOZLU010000670.1 GCA_029934695.1 Desulfobacterales bacterium
CCGCTCGGATCGATCCGATTAACCGGATTCCCGTTGGCATAAAGGTATTTATGCAGAGAAAGCGGTTCGGTCATTCTTCCCGGAAAAGGATCCGATGAGATGAACCGCCCAACTCCGGGATCATAGTACCTCGCCCTGAGATAATAAAATCCGAGATTCGGATCGAACTGCTCTCCGGTAAAGAGATAATTGTTCTCCGTATTCCCGATATGATCCGTAAGATCACCGAAAGTTTCATAGATATAGCTGTCGGTAACATTCCCGGCACTGTCCGTCAGCGTTCTGGTGCTGCCCGTTCCGTCATAATGGTAGTAATAAACCGAACCGTCGCGATTCTGACTGATCAGATCGTTTCCGTAAAGATAACGGACAATCAGAGAACCGCTTTCGTCAGTTTCTTCCAGCACCTGGGCGTATGGCCGGTTTTTGTCTGTGAGATAACGGACTGCGGTACCGCCGATCAGAGATGATACCCGGACGCCGTCCGCATCATAGCCGTATTCCGCATGGCCGGATGCTGTCTCCGCTCCGATGAGCCGGTTTTCAAAATCATAGGTATATCGGGCCAGGACGGCACCCGATGTCCCGTCAGATTTTCTCACAGTGTTTCCGTTGTTGTCATACTCATAGAGATAAGTATGACCGGGACCGCTCTGTGACAGGAGCCGGTCATTCCAGTCGTAACTGTGACTCACGGTACCGTCCGGGGCAGTTCTGCTCAGACGGCTGCCGAAGTCATCGTAAGTGTGAGAGATTGTCTCGTTTCCGAGAACAGGATCATATATGTCCTCCTCCGTGAGCCGGTAAAGCTCGTCGTAAGTGTAATTCACGACCCTGCCGGTATGGAGTTCCTCCACCCTTTCACGATTGCCCGCGGGACCGAGTGTATAGACACAGCCTGAGATCAGATCACCTGCGGAAGCCCGGTTTGTAAGCTTTATAAGGCGGTTCAGCCTGTCATACATGTATTCGGTCACGGTTCCGTTCGGGCGGGTCACGGTCTTTCTGTTGCCCGTTTTGCCGTATGTGTAAGAGATCAGACCCTCGGGGCCGGTGACGCTCTCAGGACGGCCGAGAACGTCATACGCGTAAGAAACCGTTCCAGACGGAGTGTTCAGCGATGTCCGGTTGCCCCCGGCATCGTATGCGTATGTGATCTTCGCACCTTCAGTATCTGTCACCTCGCAGAGTCTGCCTTTGTCATCATATTCATAGAAAGTGGTGCCTCTCGCGTCTGTCACTGTTTTCCGCTGTCCGAAAATTGTGTATTCAAACGACACTTCGGATCCGTCAGGATACTTCTTTGTGACAAGACGGTCATTTTTATCATATTCAAACGTAACAGTGTCTCCGTTGAAATCGGTTTTCGCTGTGAGATTCCCTTTGGGATCATAACTGAAAGCCTCGGATATGCCTGTGGGGAGGGTATGTCCCGTAACCCTGCCGAGATTGTCATAATCCCATATCCTCGCATTGCCGTTCGGATCTGTCCGAATTGTCAGGTTGCCGGCTTCGTCGTATTCGTGCGACACCTCGTTGCCGAGAGCGTCAGCAATCTCTTTCAGTCTGCCCGGCGCATCATACCTGAATCCTGTTTTTCTGCCTGCCTGATCTGTCCGGGAAATCTTTCTGCCGAGCCCGTCATATTCAAAACTGACAGATGTGGTATCCGGAAAAAGGATCTTTTCCAGATTCTTCTGACCGTCATACTCATAAGAGACTGTTCTGCCTCCGGCATCTGTCGTGCTTACCGGCCTGCCGTTCCTGTCGTATACGGAGACCGCGACATTTCCCAGAGCATCGGTTTCCTCTTTTCTCCTGCCTGCCGCGCTGTACCTGACAGAAGTTCTGTTTCCCTCCTCATCAGCGGAACTGAGTACTCTCCCGGCCGCGTCATACGTCATCGAAGTCCGGTTTCCGGTCACATCCGTGGTGGCTACGATTCTTCCGGCTTCATCATATTCAACACCCGCCTCACTTCCGTCATGGAAAGTTATACGGATCACCCGGTTCACGGAGTCGTATTCATAGGCTGTGCCTCTGCCTGCACGATCTGCTGAGGTCAGCACATTTCCTTCAGCGTCGTATGTGTCAGTCTCAGCAGTTCCGTCGGGGTAAACGGTCTTTGTCAGATTGCCTGCCAGGTCATATTCATATCTCGTACGATTGCCGTTTTTGTCAACATACGCGGTTTTTTTACCGATGGTGTTATATTCGGTAAGCTCGGAATGGTCTTCCGGATCAGTGACGCTGATCAGGCGGCCGAGACTGTCGTATTCCCAGACGGTGATCATGGTGATCGGAGCATCCGCTGTCCGGATGAGACTTCGGGTAAGCCGGTTTCCGTGGGCGTCGTAAGTGTATGTCGTCTCACTGCCCAGCGGGTCGGTCTCGCTGATCCGGTTCCCGGCCGCGTCATACTCGTATGTTGTCGTATTGCCGGCAGGATCCGTGATTGAAGTCATGTTGCCATCTGAATCATAGTCCATGCTGATTGTTCTTCCTTCCGGATCCGTGGCTGAAAGAAGTTTTCCTTTGGCATTATAAGTATTGGCAACGGTATTGCCATCAGGATAAGCAATGGTCAGAACCTGATTCCGCTCATTATAAGTATAGGCGGTCGTATTTCCCAGCGGATCCGCCTCGGTGAGCATATTCCCGTTCTCATCATACGCCCACGCTGTGGTATGTCCGAGCGGGTCCGTCTCCGAAACCTTGTTCCCGTCATCATCATAAGTCCACACTGTCACATTCCCGAGCGGGTCCTCCTTGCGGGTGACATTGCCTTCGCCGTCATGCTCATACTTCGTGACATGCCCCCGCCGGTCCGTGACGTTCTGCCTATGGTTCGGAACGTCGAACCCGTAGATGATCCGTCTTCCTTCGGCATCCTTCATGCCGGTCATGCGGCCTTTGGCATCATACTCAAATGTTCCGAGAACTGTTCCGTCCGGAGCCTTTATCTCCTTTATCACAGGTCTGTCGGCAATCCCGTTTTCATAAGCGTAATTCGAGAGCATCTGCCCGAACCCGGACTCTCCTCCGGGCTGTCTCAC
The DNA here is from genome assembly GCA_029934695.1 of Desulfobacterales bacterium. Lineage (GTDB taxonomy): Bacteria > Desulfobacterota > Desulfobacteria > Desulfobacterales > 4be13 > JAOZLU01. The sequence goes on from JAOZLU010000670.1 coordinate 3,057, forward strand.
CTGCGTGAGCATCCCGTTCTCATCATAGACATACTCAGTCTTCCGGCCATAAGAGTCCGTGACCGTCTTAATCCTGCCGGAGGTGTCCCGCTCAAACCCGATGCCCGCACCCGAGGAGTGGGTGATTCCGTTCTTTCCGTAAGTCACGGTGTTCCCGCCCGCATCGGTCATGCTCTCAATGCCGTTTTCCGTGCTGATCACATACACAGTGCCGTCGGGACGGGTGTATTCGAACCGGGCCGGGCTGTAAACATCGCCGTCGGGAGTCGTCAGAAGACCGTTGCCGTATCTGACCTCACTGCCCACGCCGAGGGCCTTCAGGGTTCCCTGTGTCCCGTCAGCCGGACTGAACCGGACCTTCGTGCTTATCATTTCAAAGGGATATATAATGCTCGAATCCGGGCTGACTTCCGGCTCAAACTTCACCACGTCGTCGTCGCTGAATCGGATCACGATGAGATGACGCTGAGACGGGGCCAGGGTGTGGACCGGCATCCCCCATCTGCCCGCTCCGGCGTTCTGGATCCATCCCTCGCCGATGATGTGGGTGGCGGCGACGCTCACCTCGGCCTGGGGCAGGCTCCACCCCGGTCCGAAATCCC
>JAOZLU010000671.1 GCA_029934695.1 Desulfobacterales bacterium
GATGTTCGATGCTTGAATGGGCCGTCTGCTACACGGTTCAGTGATAAAATACCCGAAATGTGGGGTTGGTGCAGCGAAACATCCGCATAAGGTGGGTTCCGCTTCGCTGCACCCACCCTACGTTTCCACATTTCCTTTATCAGAATTTGGCATTATACAGATCTATCAATTTATCTGTTATATCAATTGAATCAGGAAAATACAGTACACCGGCCTTCTGGATGATAAGGTGATACCCTTCCTTTTTTCCTATATCCTGAACAAGTTCGAGAATTTCTTTTCTCATGCGGTCCAGCTTCTCGTTCTGGAACTTAAAAAAAGTCTCCTTATATTTTTTTTCAAGCGACTTGAAATCATAGACTTTTATATTGAGTTCCCGTTCTTTTTTTTCACGCTGTTCCTTGCTCATTACCGGTGCTTCCCGCTCCAATTTCTTTTTCATGTTCTCAATATCAGCACCTCTTTTTTTCAGATCCGCGTCCAACTTCATTCCTTCTTTCTTAATTTCAGCTTGTATCTTTTTGCCGGCACTTGATCCCTCAACAATCCGCTGAATATTCACCACGCCTATTCTGGTATCTGCTCCATAAGAAGAAATGACAAAGAAAGAAAAGAAAAAAATCATTGCCGTAAAAGCTGCTTTAAATGTCTGCATGTTAAAAAATATCCTCCTCTGTAAAACCTTTAACTTTTAACCTTTAACCTCTAGCCTCTAACCTTCTTTAAAACGCCGACCCCATGGTAAATTCCCAGCGGCCGCCGCTGTCCTCATCGTCCTTTGGATCAAGTATGTATCCGTTTTCGATACGAATTGGCCCCATGGGAGAATACCACCTGAAACCGAATCCCGCGCTCTGGCGCATCTCTCCGAAATCTATGGTTTCAGTTCTTTCATAAACATTGCCTGCATCAAAAAATATAACGCCGACAACTCCTGCTTTCCTGATCAGGGGAATAAGATATTCAACATTGAACTGGACAAATTTGCCCCCTCCGATATCGGCCCCTTCCTCATCTTTCAGGCAGATATCCCTCCATTCAAAGCCCCGTAACGAATTTATCCCTCCGAGATAAAACTTCTCATAATCCGGGAGTTTTTTGCCGGAACTTTCATTGACATACCCCCCCCTCGCATGAAGAAAGCCCACTGTGCCCCAGAATAAAGGAAAATAATGGCCGAGTTCTGCCATATATTTTGTAAAACCTATATCTCCACCGATTCCTGCATATTGAAAGGTCAGACTGTGGTCAGCCCCTTCTGTTGGGTTAAACACCTTGTCCCTTGAGTCATAGTTCAGAGTGGTGGAGATACTGCTCATCACATTCTTTCCCTCCATCTCCCTGACAGATCTGGACGCATCCTCCTCAATATTCTTAATATCACCGATATCATAAGAATAAGAAAGATACAGCCGTGTAAAATCATAGACCGGATAGCCGAACCTTATCCCGCCACCTTCACTGTCCTTATCGTAAGTATCATAATCCCTTTCCCAGTTGTACATGTCAAAGCCTGCTGACAAAGGAATATCAAACAGCCAGGGGTCGGTGAAGCTGAAGGTATATCGGTTTGTGGTTCCTCCCACTTCAGCTTTCAACTGAAGTATCTGCCCCCTGCCGAAAAGGTTCCTCTGGGAAACGGATGCCATGGCAAAAACATTCTCAACACTGCTGTAACCGCCGCCAAAGCTGAAGGTGCCGGTAGGTTTTTCCGTAACATCAATTTTCACGATCATCTTGTCATCGGCACTTCCCTTTGTGGTGCTGAGTTTTACATCCTCAAAATAATCCAGGCGGTGCAGATTGCGGACGCTGCGTTTTAAAGCCCGGCCGCTGTAGAGTTCCTGCTCACTGACTTTCAACTGACGGCGAATGATCTTGTCCCTTGTTTTTGTATTTCCCCTGATAATAATTTTTTCTATATAAACCCGCTTATCCTTTTCAATCATGTAGGTGATATCTGCTGTCAGTTTGCTCGGGTGCCTTTCAATCCGGGGGGTTATATCCGCATACGCATACCCTTCGTCCGCATAAATATCCGAAAGAAGAAGCACGTCATTGCGCATCACTTCGCGGTTGCAGAATTCTTCCTGAGTTATTTTCAATCGTTTTACCAGTTTTTCAGGAGGCAGGACAACATCACCTCCCACATCCACTTTTCCAACTTTGAATCGCAACCCTTCATCAATTTTGATTGAGATGTATATCCAGTTCCCCCGATATTCCACCTGGGGATCCCCGACCTTGGACTGAATATATCCGTTATTATGGTAAAAAGCGGACAGCCGGATAACATCCTGGTCCAGTTCCTCTCTGTTAAATTCTCCGGACGATGTCAGCCATGACCAGAACCCCTTTTCAGAGATACTTATGACTTTTTTCAACTCTTTGCTGGCATAGGCTCTGTTTCCTGAAAAAGTGATGCTTTTAATGCGGATTTTTTCTCCCTCTTCAATGACAAATTCAATATCCGCCTGATTATTCTCAAGCGGGCGGACTTTGTAGGCAACATTGACATTATGATAATTTTTTTCTCTGTAAAGCGATTCGATCCGTTTGATGTTGCTTTGTATCTGGAAAATATTCAGAACAGACCCGGTCTTTATGTCCATGGCCTCCCGGATATCTTTTTCTTCATAGACCTTGTTTTTCTCTATGCTTATACGCCGGATCGTAGGTTTTTCCTTTACTCTGAAAATGATAATTTTCCCGCTGGGACTGTTTTCAGCTTCGATCCGGATATCATCAAAATATCCCATAGCGTAAACCGCCTTGAGGTCTTCGGAAAGGCTTTTGGCAAGATAAACGCTTCCGGGTTCTGTTTTAATCTTCCGTCTGATGGCATCTGATTCGATCCGCCGGTTGCCGATGACAAGCACCTGGGCGACTCTTTCGCGCTTAAAAATCCTGATGCCGAAATTGCGGGCCAGTTCCTTCACGGTCACTGCAAGGTTTTCAATGTGCTCTCCTTCCACAAAATAGGCGAACGGAGGGGCTTCCCCGAAAGAATCCGTCATCTTTGCATCCAGACTGAATTTTTGTCCGATCCGTGTCAGGCTTCCCCATATCACATAGTCCGCACCGCTTCGGGCGCCAATTTTCCGAATTTCACTGACCGGTAAAGGGGAGCGTCCTGTCTTCATCCCAACCGGTTCCACAATAACAGCACCTTCCTGCTCCAAATATTTTTTGAGTGCTTTCGGAATTTGGGCTTGCAGATATGAACTGTTCTCCCGCGAATAAATTTTAAAAGGTAATACCACAATCCGTTTCGATCCCATATTCGGATCCAGAACAACTGTTTCCGAATATGCCATATCTGGAAAACAGCACAATATTGCAATAAAAATCAGACTAAAATGTTTTAGCATCAAAAAAATTCCCTTTCTCCCTTTGTGGCAACACACTGTCACTCTGACGCATAATCGCCTCATTCAAGAACCCCGTAAGTACCCTGCGGCCAGTGCAGTGATTAATAGGCTTTATTTATTTCCTTATGATTTCCATCCGAATCCGGTGACAAAAATTTCCTCAATACCTGCTTATGGTATCAAATTGTGGCGTTACGCAGATGCCTGAAATTGCGAGGTTATAATTTCCATTAATTTAAAATCCTTTCTTACCTTAAACTTGGGTTTATCAAGGTGGGTT
>JAOZLU010000672.1 GCA_029934695.1 Desulfobacterales bacterium
CCGATTTCAAACACCCGGAATCCAATGTTGCCGAAACAGTAGATCACATATTGCGAAATGTCAGCCTCGGGATACTCCTTTCTGAGTCCTTTTATATATCCGGCAAGCTGACCGGTGTCTTTTTCCAGCAGGGCGAACTTTCCGACAGAGGTCCGGAGTTTCCGGAATTTTTTGTTGGAATAATATTTGAATTCAATCACTGTCCGTTTTCCTGCGAATTTTTCATGGTATTTCCCCACAAACTCCAGGTCACTTTTCCCCAGGGGATAGGAACGCTCCACGTTCCAGGTGAACCATCTGGAAAGATGGCGGCTGCAGAGTTCGAAAAAGGTGGTCCTGTAGAAATTCTCATTCACCTTCTGAAAAATGGCTTCGGGCAGCTGGGAAATATACAGCTCCCAGTAATCCGCAAACAGACGGGGCATGTCCGGTCTGTTCACAAAATTCTGCATCATTTCCGCATATTTTGTCGAAACATCTATCTGATGTATTTCGTTGAAATATTCGACAAAAATTTTCCGCATGTTCAGATTCGGCAGTTTCAGACAGAAATCATCCTGACGTGTCAGCATGCCGAGATAGAAAAATGAGACCGGAAAATACCCCTGCCGGAAGAACTGGCTCATATCGAATTTTTCTGTCAGCAGCATGTCATCATAGCGGATGACATTGTGGATTGTCAGCTGATCCACAAATTCCCCGGCATACCGGGGAGCTGATCCTGTCAGAAGTCTGACCCACGACATATCTGTTTTCAGATTCGCATCGGTCAGATGTCTGGGGATTTTTTTGTGACGGGTGAAATGATGCAGAAAATACATGAGGATCGTGGAATTGTAGAGGGCCTCGCCTTCGGGATCGACGAAGTGGTATCCGTTGTAATGGTTCCGGATCACATCGTCAACCTCCTTCCGCGTGGAGGGGTCAATGCCGTAATCCTGATACACCTCGTCCAGCAGGCGGTCCGTCTCTGCCTGGGTGAACCCGAGCATGGACTCGAATTCCGGATCAAGAGTGATGAAGGTGCCGACATTGAACCCGGACGCCAGCTCGTCAATGGTGACCGGCAGGACACCGGTTATGAACACATTGGAGACCGTTCCGGTTTTCCGGCCTTCCTTCAGGGTTTTGAAGAAGGTTTTCAGAAAGCTGTCCTCCCGGGTCAGTTTCTCATAAAGATCGTCTTTGCCCCCGACAATCAGCTGGTTGGCGAAATTGTCATATTCGTCAATAATAACATATAAACGCGGCAGCTTATGCCTTTCCACACAGCCCAGAATGCTTTGGAGATTTGCGGACGCGCCTCCTTCGGAATCAGTGACCGCATTCCCTCCGAACCATGCTTCGGAAAGTCCGATCATTGCATCTGCCTTGGAATTGAAGGTATGATTGAAATTCTTTTCAATATCCGCAACCGTGTCCGCAGATTTGACAACCGAGAAATCAAGATGCAGCACAAAAAAGGAATTGCGGAGCGGCGTGGGATTTTTTCCGATCAGCGTGTGGCCGAAGAGTCTTTCAAAGTCATCCTTCCGGACTATGTCGTAATAACATTCAAGAATGCGGCACCAGAGAGACTTCCCGAAGCGTCTCGGACGCAGAAACACCGGATTTTCGATATATTCCAGCTTTCTGATATATTCTGTCTTGTCAACAAAATAACCGTTTTTCCTCACAATATCCTCATAATCCGCATTCGCGTACAATATCCGTTTTTTCATATCTGATCCTTTCTTTTGAAAATAGTCATACCTGATGACTGTGACTGATTCTGACTGATTCTGACTGATTTTGTGGCTGTGCGTGATTTCAGACAGTCACGATCCTCACAAACCGCAGATGATCCCATAAGAGTCCGTCTGCGTTTATCTGCGTTTGTCTGCGGTTCCTATTTCAAACACCCGGAATCCAATGTTGCCGAAACAGTAGATCACATATTGCGAAATGTCAGCCTCGGGATACTCCTTTCTGAGTCCTTTTATATATCCGGCAAGCTGACCGGTGTCTTTTTCCAGCAGGGCGAACTTTCCGACAGAGGTCCGGAGTTTCCGGAATTTTTTGTTGGAATAATATTTGAATTCAATCACTGTCCGTTTTCCTGCGAATTTTTCATGGTATTTCCCCACAAACTCCAGGTCACTTTTCCCCAGGGGATAGGAACGCTCCACGTTCCAGGTGAACCATCTGGAAAGATGGCGGCTGCAGAGTTCGAAAAAGGTGGTCCTGTAGAAATTCTCATTCACCTTCTGAAAAATGGCTTCGGGCAGCTGGGAAATATACAGCTCCCAGTAATCCGCAAACAGACGGGGCATGTCCGGTCTGTTCACAAAATTCTGCATCATTTCCGCATATTTTGTCGAAACATCTATCTGATGTATTTCGTTGAAATATTCGACAAAAATTTTCCGCATGTTCAGATTCGGCAGTTTCAGACAGAAATCATCCTGACGTGTCAGCATGCCGAGATAGAAAAATGAGACCGGAAAATACCCCTGCCGGAAGAACTGGCTCATATCGAATTTTTCTGTCAGCAGCATGTCATCATAGCGGATGACATTGTGGATTGTCAGCTGATCCACAAATTCCCCGGCATACCGGGGAGCTGATCCTGTCAGAAGTCTGACCCACGACATATCTGTTTTCAGATTCGCATCGGTCAGATGTCTGGGGATTTTTTTGTGACGGGTGAAATGATGCAGAAAATACATGAGGATCGTGGAATTGTAGAGGGCCTCGCCTTCGGGATCGACGAAGTGGTATCCGTTGTAATGGTTCCGGATCACATCGTCAACCTCCTTCCGCGTGGAGGGGTCAATGCCGTAATCCTGATACACCTCGTCCAGCAGGCGGTCCGTCTCTGCCTGGGTGAACCCGAGCATGGACTCGAATTCCGGATCAAGAGTGATGAAGGTGCCGACATTGAACCCGGACGCCAGCTCGTCAATGGTGACCGGCAGGACACCGGTTATGAACACATTGGAGACCGTTCCGGTTTTCCGGCCTTCCTTCAGGGTTTTGAAGAAGGTTTTCAGAAAGCTGTCCTCCCGGGTCAGTTTCTCATAAAGATCGTCTTTGCCCCCGACAATCAGCTGGTTGGCGAAATTGTCATATTCGTCAATAATAACATATAAACGCGGCAGCTTATGCCTTTCCACACAGCCCAGAATGCTTTGGAGATTTGCGGACGCGCCTCCTTCGGAATCAGTGACCGCATTCCCTCCGAACCATGCTTCGGAAAGTCCGATCATTGCATCTGCCTTGGAATTGAAGGTATGATTGAAATTCTTTTCAATATCCGCAACCGTGTCCGCAGATTTGACAACCGAGAAATCAAGATGCAGCACAAAAAAGGAATTGCGGAGCGGCGTGGGATTTTTTCCGATCAGCGTGTGGCCGAAGAGTCTTTCAAAGTCATCCTTCCGGACTATGTCGTAATAACATTCAAGAATGCGGCACCAGAGAGACTTCCCGAAGCGTCTCGGACGCAGAAACACCGGATTTTCGATATATTCCAGCTTTCTGATATATTCTGTCTTGTCAACAAAATAACCGTTTTTCCTCACAATATCCTCATAATCCGCATTCGCGTACAATATCCGTTTTTTCATATCCCGTTCCCTCCTTTCAAATATGAAGTTTTCTG
>JAOZLU010001162.1 GCA_029934695.1 Desulfobacterales bacterium
ATATTACGGGGCTTTCCGGAGGTCGAGATAACCGAACCTTATTTTATGGATGGCGGAATTTGTTCATATCCACCGAGCGACATGAGCTGTCGTGCCGGTGACCAGTGGGCATTAGACAGAATCAGAGCTGAAGAGGCATGGGTGATCGCCAGAGGAGAGAATGTCACTGTCGGTGTGCTTGACAGCGGAATTGATTCCGGACATCCTGATCTTAAAGACAACACTGTTGAGATACCTGACACACATGATGAGCATGGCCACGGTACCGGCATGGCAGGTATCATAGCTGCTGTGGCGAATAATGTCACTGATCTGAAATATAAAGATCCGGATACCGGTCTGATGAAAGACGCAAATATGGTCGGGGTAGCTTGGAACAGCAAATTGTACCCCCTGAAATTATATGGGACAGATTACAGAGGTATGGGAAGTCTCGTACCGGCTATGATCCATAAAGCGATTGATGAAAAGATAGCAGTAATAAATATAAGCTTCTATGTCCGTGATACGGAAGAACTGAAAAGTGCGGTCGAGAGAGCAGCTCTCAATGATGTTCTGATCGGTGCTGCCGCACCGATTTTTGGCAGTCCCTATCCGGCGCTTTACAAAAATTTTTTTCCCAATGTTCTGGCTGTTACCGAAACTGACAGAAACGAACGAGGGTATATCAACAGCAACGCCAACATCATAGTGCCCGGAGTTGACATTCTTACAACCATGCCGTTATCCGATGTGGTTATGACAGAAGATCCCGAAGGTCCCGAAGGTAAGTTTGATCATGAATATGGTACAAATTATAGCGAATATAAAGCCTATTCTCCTTCTGCGGCTACAGCCCTGACGTCAGGAGCAGCCGCTGTGCTTAAGTCCGCTTATCCGGGTATGAAGGCTGCTCAGGTTAGAAACAGATTGATATATTCAGGAAGGTTACTGGAACCTTTTCCAGGCTCTTCTTGTATATGTACGTTGCGAAGACTCAATCTTTTCGATGCAATCTTCAATGGAAACTTTGAGGTTGGCCTTTCCGGGTGGACAAAAGAGGGGACAGGAACAGCAGGCGTTTTTTCTTTCTTGGGAGCCGAG
>JAOZLU010000118.1 GCA_029934695.1 Desulfobacterales bacterium
TAGCTATATTGACGGACTTTAAAGCCGGGTTCCTCCCCGTTTCCCCGGAATGACAGGTGGACACCCAAATTATCTGACCAGAGGAGAATATGCTCGAAAAAGAAACACAGCCAACATACAAAGGCGATTTGTCTGAGGATTTGCCAAAATTGTCAAATCAGGGATTAAAAAAGAATAAATACCTGAAACTTGCCCTTATTGGGGGCCTGATTATCATTTTTGATCAGCTCACAAAGATCGTGATCCTGAACTCGCTGCCGCTTTACGAATCTGTCACCGCAATACCGGGATTTTTTAACATCACGCATATTCACAATTCAGGGGGCGCATTCGGGATTTTTGCAGATCAGAGTTTGATATTGCGTAAAATACTGTTTCTGTTTGTCTCATCATTCGCGGTGGGGTTTGTTATATATTTTTACAGCAAAACCCCCAAAACACACCCTCTGCTTGCCACTGCATTTGCGCTGATATTCGGGGGGGCTATCGGTAATCTGATTGACAGAATACGCTTGGGAAAAGTCATTGATTTCCTCGACTTTTACATCGGAAACTGGCATTGGCCTGCTTTTAATGTTGCAGACAGCGCCATTTCTGTCGGCATTGCTATTTTTTTATTCCATATTCTTTTGGATAAAATTCCAGAGTAAGGAACTCGGGAAAAACGCATTATCCCGCCTGCGCGGGATGCAAAAAACCGCTTCGCTTAATTTTTGCACTCCTTGCGAACTTTCATGGGGTAATGCGTTTTTTCCGGGTCCCTAACATCCCATGCCCGGCTCGGATCCCATGCCCGGCTCGGATCCCATGCTCGGCTCGGATCCCATGCTCGGCTCGGATTGCCAAATCCGAGCCGCCGGATTTGGCAATCCCGCGGAAGCAGGAGAGAAGGACGGGGTTGCAAACCCCGTCCGGCAACTAAGTTTCAGGTATTTGAATGCCCGATTTCAGATGTGTTGGAAACCCATCCGGCAATGGATTCATAAAACCTGAAACTTAAAACCTAAAACCTAAAACCTAAAACTTAAAACTTAAAATGTATCCTGTCCTTTTGAAATTCGGAAATATTGCCATCCACACTTACGGTTTTTTTATTGCCGTGGGGTTTCTGGTGGGCATTTCACTTGCAAAAAAAGAAGCTGAGAAATCAGGTGAGAATCCTGATAAGATAATGGACCTTTGTTTTTATCTCCTGATATCCGCCATTGTCGCTTCACGTCTGTTTTATGTTGCGACGAATCTGGATATATTTCTCTCAGATCCCTTGGAGATATTCAGAATATGGAAGGGAGGTCTCGTTTTTTACGGCGCATTCATCGGGGCACTCATAGCGGTGGTTATCTATCTGAAGAAAGAAAAAATGCCGCTGTGGAAAACAGTGGACATCCTGATTCCTTCTTTGGCGATTGGTCATTTTTTCGGGAGGCTGGGCTGTCTTTTTGCCGGGTGCTGCTATGGTAAAACATGCGATCTTCCCTGGGCAATCACCTTTTCCCACCCTGAAAGCCTCGCACCGATGGGCATCCCGCTCCATCCCACGCAGCTTTATTCTGCTTTTAACAACCTGATGATATTCGGGCTGCTTTGTCTTTTCCGCCCCCGGAAGAAATTTGACGGCCAGTTGTTCTGGATCTATGTTCTGCTCTATGGCATCACCCGTTCTGTTATTGAAATATTCCGGGGGGATTTCAGAGGACAGATCATTTTTGGAATGCTGTCCATTTCTCAGACAATCGGGGGAGCCTTTGCTTTTATTGCCATTATCATGCTTATCGTTCTCAGCAGACGTAAGGCATCTGAAAAATGAAAACAATCTTGGAATGTTGAATCTATGAAAAACGCCGAGCCAACCACTACAAAAATTCGAATCAGAATTGTTGACAAGGAGAACAGGCCAGCCCCAAATCTCAAGGTTACGGCCTCATACAAAGAGGCATCTGCTGAAAGCGATACAGATGGGCAGGGCAGAGTCAATTTTCCCCAAGTGCCGGTCCCGTCCGACGTGAATATCCTCATCGCCTTGCCCGATCAGGACCCGTTTGAGAAACGCATTATATGCCAGAAAAAGGATGAGGAGCATGTGATGACCTTGCCTTTCACATTCAGATCAACTGCCATGATGCGCTTCCAGATCGCGGATTCCGAGGGGAAAGGATTAAAAAAGATACCGTTGCGGCTTGAATGCAAAGGGACATCAGCAGAGGATGTGACTGATAAAGAGGGACGGTCGGAGTTTTCAGATATCCCCGTGGGAGAGAAGGTCAGGCTGTCTGTAAAGCATTCAGGAAAAGAGCCTCTTGTTAAAAATTTCCGTTGCAATCAGCAGGAAGAACTGCATCAGATCGTTATTGATATCCCGAAAAAGAACTATAAACCTTTACTGATCTTGCCGTGTCTCTTTCTGCTTATCGGAGCCGGTTTTCTCTCCTGGTGGCTCACAGGAGACGACGAGCCAAATATTCCATCTGTTCCCCCTTCTGCTTTGATTCTCGAAGAATGCCGGTGCAAGGATGAGATAGAGGAACTCCGGCAGGAAATCAGACGGGTGAAGAAGGAAATCGCAGAGATAAGAATGAAGGGTGAGGATTGAAGGATGTCTGAAATTAACTATAAAGAGCTGGATGCCTATCTGAAGGGGAAAGGAAAAGAAGCTTTTTCCCCTGTGTATCTGATTCACGGTGAAGAGGTACTCTGTAAAACAGCGTTTAATACGCTTCTGGATGCACTGATCCCTGTTTCGGATCGGGGAATGAACTATGAGCCGGTGGACAATGACAGTGTTTATGAAGCCATCGAGCAGGTCAACACGTTTTCGCTTCTGCCCGGCACAAAGGTCGTCGCACTTTGTGATTCACGGATTTTTTATTCAAAACAGAGTGAGGCCAGTTTCCTTGAAAAAGCAAAGGACGCATATCACGGGAAAAATATAAAAAAGGCCGCCAAATTTATCGCAAGTCTTCTAAGTGTCCTGAATCTTTCTTTTGATGATGTGAAGGACAATGCGAGCCGAACTCAGAATTTAAAACTGGATTCAGGCGAATTCACCGATGACAGATGGCTGGATGAAGTCATCCGCTATTGTGCGGATAACAGTCTGTCCGTATCTGCTGTGAAAGATAATGCCGGAGATTTGCAGAAAGCCATTGAAAAAGGGTTTCCCGAAGAAAATATTATGATTGTCACCGCGGATATGATTGACAAAAGGCGGGGACTGTTCAAATCCATTGATAAAAACGGAACCATCATTAATTGCGCTGTTCCCAAAGGAAGCGGAATGGCTGACAAGAGAGAGCAGGAAGCTGTTTTGAATGAAAGGATGCGGGCGATCCTTTCAAAAAGCGGCAAAACAATGGACCGGAATGCGTATCAGGCCATGTACGAAATGACCGGCTTTGATCTCCGCACATTCTCCAATAATCTGGAGAAACTTGTCAGTTATGCAGGGGATCGGAAAAAGATAACCGCTGAGGACGTTGAGGCGGTTTTGAAGCGCACCAAGCAGGACCCGATATATGAGCTGACCAGTGCTGTATCCGACCGAAACACACAGGATGCGATTTTTTTCCTGAATTCTCTTCTCTCCGCGGGTTTTTTCCCGCTTCAGGCCCTTGGCGCCATTGCCAATCAGATGAGAAAAATATTTCTTATCAAGGGGTTTTCGGAAAGTCCCCAGGGCAAAGCATGGCGTCCGGGCATGCCGTACCAGCAGTTTCAGAACAGCGTCATGCCCGCGATCCGGAAGTATGACAATGAAGTTTCAGAGCAGTTGGAAGCGTGGGAAAAAATGCTTTCAAAAAAAGATGCAGATGCCGACAAAGGGAAAAAGAAGAAGGGGAAAAAGAAGAAACCCAAAGCTGTTGCAACCGATATCCTCATTGCAAAAAATTCGAGAAGCCCCTATCCTGTTTATCTGATGCTTCTGAAATCCGAGAAATTCACAAGAGAGGAACTCCTTGACGCGTCTGAGTGCCTGAGCGAAGCTGATCTGAAGCTCAAAACATCAGGCAAAAATCCCAAAGTTGTCCTGGAACGGGTGATTTTTCGGATTTGCGGGGTGGGTTAAGAGACTGATAAACTCAGTATGGGAATGTGTGTTATTATGAAAAAACCTCGTAAAATTCAAGATTAATGTAATCGCATTATAGGGTGAGATCCATTCTTAACCACAATCTGTGCAAAAAAAAATGAAGCGGAGCGGAACGACATTCCTGCATACCGCGGGCGCAAAAAAGAAAATTCCGTTCCGCTCCGTAAATCCAGAATCAGACCATCACCAGATTCACCCAGCCAGAACCGGCTCAATTTTTTCCAAGGCCCAGTCAATATCTTCTTTGGCAATAATGAGCGGCGGCGCAAATCGGATGACGTTGTCGTGGGTTTCCTTGCACAGCAGTCCCCCTGCCTTCAGCTTCTCACAGAAGCGACGTGCGCCTCCGGCCTCCGGGACAAGTTCAACGCCGATCATCAGCCCTTTTCCCCGAATCTCCCTGATGTGGGGGCTGATAATTTTTTTCAGTCGGGACATAAAATATGCTCCCATCTCAACAGCATTTTCGATCATCTTTTCTTCAACCAGAACTTTGATCGCGGCGCGGGCCACGGCGCAGGCAAGGGGATTGCCGCCGAAAGTGCTGCCGTGGTCCCCTGGCATGAACACGCCCAGCACATCGGTATTCGACAACACCGCTGATATAGGATAGAATCCGCCGGAAAGTGCCTTGCCTATGAGCGTCACATCTGCCTCAATGCCGTCGTGCTCTTCGGCCAGAAGCTTGCCGGTTCGGCCCAGGCCGGTCTGTATCTCATCCAGAATCAGGACGACGTTCTGTTTGTCGCATACGGCCCTGGCCTCTCTGAGATATCCTGACGGCGGAATGATAACACCCGCCTCTCCCTGAATCGGCTCCGCCATAAAGCCTACCGTGTTAGGCGTGATAGCGTCTTCGAGTGCTTTGATGTCGCCAAAAGGGATGACTCTGAAACCGGGAGCAAAAGGGCCGAACCCGTCCTTATAGTGTTCATCGGTGCTGAATCCGATAATGGCGATGGTCCGGCCGTGAAAATTATTCTCACAGACAATGATTTCAGCCTGATTCTCAGGCACGCCTTTAATCTTGTATCCCCATTTCCGAGCGGCCTTGATGACGGTCTCCACCGCTTCCGCGCCGCTGTTCATGGGCAGCACCTTATGCGAATGGGTCAGTTCACAGAGTTCTTTGTAAAGAAGCCCCAACTGATCATTGCGAAAGGCCCGGGAGGTAAGGGTCAGCTTCCGGGCCTGCTCAATCATGGCCTGCATGATTTTCGGGTGGCAATGCCCCTGGTTCACTGCTGAATAAGCAGAGAGAAAGTCCAGATATTTGTTACCGTCCACGTCCCAGACCCATATCCCCTCGCCGCGGTTCAGAACCACATCAAGGGGTTTGTAATTATGCGCGCCAAATTGGTCTTCCAGATTCATATAATATTGGGTATCCATATTATTCTCCTGAATAGGGCTTTACGGGGTTCTGACTTATGATGGCCAGTTCCAGAATTTATTGTAAAAATTTCCCTGAAAAATCAGGTTTTTTTATCCCAAGAGGTGAAAATATTTTAACTTGATTTAATATAACGAATTTAGGGGAGGCTTAAACGTGAACATGAATGTTTACGTCAGGGATTCACGTTTAAGTTCAAGTTCACATGCATGCTCACATGGCTCCCCTAAATCCGTTATAATGAGCAATGTACTTGTAATATTATTTTCCGTCAACAGAAAAATGAGGCTGGCAAGGTTGTCTGAACTGTGTGGTCTTTGTTTAGGGCGTTTCTGCCGGATTTGGCAATCCGGCAGGCAAAAGCTAAACAGGGGCAATAGAGATCAGAGTCTTTGTCCAAAATATCCGGGAAGTGTATTTCTTGTTGCAAAAAAGTTCGTTTTAATGTAATAGATAAGTCTGTTCTCTGGTCCCATCAACCAAATTGCAAAAACTTGGTCAGGCATATTTTAAAACAGTCGGTACAGTCATAAGTTCTCACAACTCATTGAAATTACTTATACAGGTATTTCCCGAACTGTATATGCCATATTAATAATTTCAGCCATTTAGGGAGTTACTTTCAACTTTTTGCTTTGAACTTTTCACTGACGAGGGTATAAATTGAAATCATTTATTATAGGTTTTGCAACAGTTGTTATGACGGTTTTCTGCTTTGCTGAAACTGGCAAAGCAGCTGAGGAAGACCTTCCGTTTCGCCCGGGCGAGAAATTGACGTTTGATCTTAAATGGACAATTATAAAGGCCGGGGAAGCCACGCTTGAGGTGCTTCCTGTCGAAACTGTCAATGGCGTTCCATCTTACCACTTTGTAATGACTGCGAAAAGTACGCCATTTTTGGATGTTTTCTATAAAGTCCGTGACAGGATAGACGCTTACACGGATACGAAGATGACCCGTACGCTCTTTTATAAGAAAAAACAGAAGGAAGGGCGGACCCACAGGGATATCGTTGTCCGCTTTGACTGGAAAAAGAAAGAGGCATATTATTCCAATTTTGGCGAGAAAAGAGACCCGCTTTCTTTGCTGCCCGGAGCGTTTGATCCCCTGTCCGCTTTTTTTTACTGCCGATTTTTGGATATGAAGGAAAATACTGTCATTGAAAGACCGATCACGGATGGGAAAAAATGTGTCATCGGCAGGGTGAAGGTCGTAAGAAGAGAAAAAATAAAACTGGGGGACAAGGTCTATGACACCTGGCTGCTGGAGCCTGAATTAAAACATGTCGGCGGGGTTTTTGAAAAGAGCAGGGATGCTAAAATCCAATTGTGGGTTTCCGCGGATAAGCGGCGGATTCCTGTCAAAATAAAGAGCAAGGTCATTGTGGGAAGCTTTTCAGCGGAACTGGTTTCGATGGAAGTCTCGGAATAAATTCCGAGGCTGACAGCTCAGTCAGTTCGCAGTTCCACAAAACCGCCTGAACGCGGAACTGCGAACTGACTCTGTAATTTTAATTTGAAAAGGAGGTTATGATGTATCGAAAAACAGCTTTATTCGTTTTGATTCTGGCAGGTATGATGATGTGCGGCTGTGCCGCGCTTCAGCAATTTGTTCAGGCTCCCACGGTCAGTTTTAAAGGTGTGTCCCTGCAAGATATGTCTTTGATTGAAGGGAATATGCTGTTCAGGCTGAATGTGACCAATCCCAATCCCATCGGCGCAACTGTCCGAAATGTGGCTTATAATCTCAAACTGAATGGCAGGGAATTTCTGAAAAATACTGTGAATAAAAAAATTTCATTGCCCGCGGGCGGTTCAAGTATGGTGGAATTGCCTGTTACAATCAATTATCTGGATTTCTTCCAGTCTGTTGCAGAATTTATTGAATCTGATCAGGTGGCTTATGATCTGTCCGGCTCGGTGGGGATCGGCCCTCTCACTGTTCCTTATCAGACAAGCGGAAATCTTGATATTCCGAAACTGCCTGAAATATCACTGGAAAATGTTGCAGTCTCCAATCTTTCCCTCACGGGCGTTTCTCTGATATTTTCTCTGAATCTGGAGAATCAGAATCCGTTTACAGTGAATTTGACCAGTTTGAATTATGGTATAAAACTGGGAGGAATCCAATTTGCCCGGGGGACTGCCAAAAATGTTTCCCCTATTGGCGGAAACAGCGGTTCTGTGATGGAAATTCCGTTAAAGATGAATTTTTTTGAAGTGGGCCGCTCTGTGTATGGCTTATTGACGAGATCTTCTTCCGAGTATGAGATGACAGGGGAGATGAAGTTTCAACTCCCTGAAATGGGGGAAAAAAGTTTTCCGTTTCAAACTGCCGGAAAAGTCTCTTTCGATAATTAACCAGTCCCCCGTTGCTTGGATTGCCAATGCCCGGTCCGGATTGCCAAATCCGGGCCGCTGGATTTGGCAATCCAGCGGGAGCGGAAGGGGTGTCCCCGTTGCCCGACCGGGCCGCTGGATTTGGCAATCCAGCGGGAGCGGAAGGGATCGTTTTCGGGAAAAAATGTTTTGAAAAGTTGCTGAAAAACATCGCACATCTGCCTTTTGAAAAGCAGCAGGAGATGTTGATTCATACGTTTGAAGCGTACAAAGGCGGAAATGACAGGCTGGATGATGTGACTGTGGGCGGGGTTCGCATTTGACTACTCAGAGCAAGGACAAAACAATGAATGATCTCACGCAGTGCAAAATACTTCTGGTGGACGATACCAAATCGAATATCAGTTTCCTGCTGGAAGCCCTTAAAAGTGATTATAAAATCAGCGTCGCCATCAGCGGTGAGAGAGCCTTGAAATTTATCCATTCCATGCCGCCAGACCTTATCCTGCTCGATATTATGATGCCCGGGATGGATGGCTACGAAGTGTGTCGCCGCATTAAGAGGGACCCTTTCACCCGGGACATCCCCGTCATATTCCTCAGTGCCATGGATGAAATGGAGAACAAGACCCATGGTTTCAAAGTCGGTGCGGTTGACTATATCACCAAGCCCTTCGAGATTCTCGAAGTCAGAGCCAGAATCAACACCCATCTCTCTCTCAAGTTTGCCAGGGAAGCGGCTGAAGCCGCAAACAGGGCCAAAAGCGAGTTTTTAGCCCGCATGAGCCATGAAATCCGCACCCCTATGAACGCCATTATCGGGATGACCGATCTCACGCTTCAGGGGAACCTTGACCCTGATCACAGGGAGAACTTGGAAACCGTCAGGGACTCGGCCCGACATTTGCTGGGGATCATCAATGATACCCTTGATCTCTCCAAGATTGAAGCCGGAAAAGTTGAACTGGAGCAAATTGATTTTGGTCTGGGCAGTGTAATGGAATTTGTAATGCGGGCATTCAGGGTTCAGGCTGCTCAGAAAGAACTTTCTCTGGATATTGAAAGGGAGATGGGGGTTCCCGAATATCTTCAGGGTGATCCGTTCCGCCTTCGGCAGATTCTCATTAATCTCGTGGGCAATGCGCTCAAATTCACAGAGCGAGGCGGGATTACAGTAAAAGTGACAGTGCCCGATCCAACCGGAATCACTCTCGGGTTTGCGGTCTCCGACACCGGAATCGGAATTCCCAGAGACAGGCAGGAGACGATTTTCGAGAATTTCAGCCAGGCGGATGGTTCCACCACCAGGAAATACGGCGGTACCGGTCTGGGACTGGCAATCTGCAAACAACTGGTTGAGCTTATGGGCGGATCAATCCGGACCGAGAGCGAGGTGGGCAGAGGGAGCATCTTTTCCTTCCAAGTTGTTTTCAAGCTGGGAAATGTGGAAAACATTCAATGTGAAACTCGAAACGGGAAATGTCCAAAACTCCCTGAAACCGAGCATCAGCTAAGGATATTGTTGGCAGAAGACAACTTGGTGAATGTCAAAGTGGCTAATAAGTTCCTGATCCAGTTGGGACACACTGTGATTACTGCATTCGATGGAAAGCAGGCTGTCAGAAGGCTCGGGGAATCACCTTTTGACCTTGTGCTGATGGATATTGAAATGCCTGAAACAGACGGCCTGGAAGCCGCACTGCAAATCCGAAGCGGCAAAGCAGGCGAGATGAACCGGCATATCCCCATTATCGCCATGACCGCCCATACAGTGAGAGATATCAGGGAAAAATGCGAGGCAGCGGGGATGAACGATATTGTTGCCAAACCGGTGGATTTTCACGAATTGAATTCGATCCTCATAAAGAACCTCTCCGAAAAATCTTCTGTTGTGTCTGAGCCAACGGGAGAATGCCTTGAACTTGCTGAACATGATGTCATCCTTGACAAAAAAGGTACGTTGCACCGCTTCGGCGGTGATGAGGCGTTTCTCCGGGAAGTTTACACGCTTTTTCCCAAAGAGGCTTCGGTAGTCATGAGAAAACTCCGAGAGGCCGTAAATTGTCATAATATTAGAGAAACCGACATGCAGGCGCATAAACTCAAAGGCACATTCGGGGCAGTCGGCGCCAAATCCTGCCAGAGTGTTGCCGCCTGTCTGGAGCAAGCCGCAAAGGAGGAAAAGATCGAACATATCGGCCCTCTCTTTGAACAACTTGAGAAAGAGTTTGAGAAGGTGAATGCACTCATTTTGAATGAAATAAGTAAGCCAGGGCAAAGACATTCTGAATTTTCTGAATATCTTCCAAGTCAAAAAGGTCCATAAATGATATGTTTTCTTCCATTCCCCCTCCTCTCTGTCACGCCCAAAAAATGTTCCTGTGAGGTCGGATCAGATTTTTATCGCTTTCGGTTCGCCTTTTTTTTCCTTTCTGATGCCGATCAACATCACCAGTTCCACAACAGATGCATTGATACGCTCTGTCTGGCTGCCTATCTTTTCAATGGCGGAGCCTGTTTCCTGGGCATACGCCGCATTTTCCTGGGTGACTTTCTCAATCTCGATCATCGCATTGCTGGACTGACTGATTCCCTGAGCCTGTTCCTGGGAAGATACCGCAACCTCGCCGAGCAGTTCACCTACTTTTCTGGCACCTTCCGCCACATCTGTGAACGTCTCATTGGCTTTGTGTGCCAGTGCCGAACCGTTTCTGATCTTCTCGACCGAAGCTTGTATGAGTGCCGCTGTATTTTTGGCTGCCTCGCTTGAACGCATGGCCAGCCGTCTTACTTCATCGGCGACTACGGCAAATCCCGCGCCTGCCTCACCTGCGCGGGCTGCTTCAACTGCCGCGTTCAGAGCCAGCAGGTTTGTCTGAAATGCAATTTCTTCAATCGTCTTGACAATTTTCCGGGTTTCCTCGCTTGTTTTTGCGATTTCATTCATTGACTCAGTCAGTTCTGTCATGGAAACAGCAGCATGGGTAACAACATGAGAGGTTTCAATCATCAGGCGATTGGCATGGCTGACATTCCCCGCATTCTTCTGGGTCATGGAATCCATCTCTTCCAGGGAAGCGGAGGTTTCTTCAACTGCCGATGCCTGTTTTGATGCCCCGCCGGTCAGTTGACGACTCGCGGATAAGACCTGACCGGACGCGTGACGAACTTCGTCCCCCACTGCGCCCAGTTCTCTGACAACCTCGGATATGGGCTTTATGAGAAAACGGTTCACGATAAGCAGAAGAATGGATACAAGGCAGATGCTCATCATCACCACCTTGGCCATTATGTACAGCATCAATTCCCTGAGCGATGCTTCTATGAACCGGGTTGTGAAATAAATTTCAACGGTTCCGACAGACTTTTCCTGTTCAATGATATCTTCCTCTTTGATGATGAAGTCACCGGAAATATCGCCTTTGGATTTGATGATCCCCCAGGCTTCATCTCTCTTTACACAGACAAGCGTTTGGCCGTCAGATTCCTTGACAGCTATGGCATAGATTCTTTTGTTCACCATTTCTGACTGGATAATTTCGTATGCCTGTTCTTCATTCATATACCAGAGTGGCTTTTGCAGACTGTTCGCCAAGCGGCTCGGAACAGGGGCAATGCTCTCATCAAAATTCTCTTTCAATCTGCTTTTTTCACAAGTATAATCATAAGCACTGAATCCGCTTGCGATAATGCTTGATGTGATGATCATAACCAAAGATATCGTCCCCATTTTTCTTTTCACAAAATTTTGCTCCATCATTGTTTCCCTTTTAATCTTCCCCTGAATTCGTTATGTTATAATGACAGTGGATTTCAGGCTTCGACATGAGTTCAGCCGAACATTCAGCCGAACGACTGAACGGATATCCGTTTCCTGGCAAAAATGACAACGGACTGAAGGATTGAACTGATATATCCGTTTCATCCTCCGATCCGCTGTCATATCTCCGGAATATCCGCTGTCATATTTCCTGAATGACTGCCGGAGCTTTCCCTGAACCCGCTATAATCAGTGAATAACTGATTACAATGCCTGAGAGGAATTTTCAGCAGAGACTTTTTCAAGAAAGCAGACCAGGGCAAACCCGATAATCGCCAGGATCACAGCCCAAAGCAGACAGGGGTCTTTCTGAGTTATCTCAAAATAAGCGGTGGGCAGAATATTCTGTTCGATGAGCGGTTTTATTTCGCCGCTGTGGCTTGTATATGTCTCAAGAACCTTCTTCCATGGCCAGACTTTATTGAGCGACCCGATCATAATGCCTGTCAGGGCTGCAATAGTGAGATCATGGAAACGACTTAGCAGCCAGTTCAGCAGGTGGGAAAAGGATAAAATGCCTATGCCCGCGCCAGCTGAAAACGTAAGGATCACTGCCATATCAAAATTTTTCACAGCCCCCAGCACATATTCATACTTGCCCAGCAATACCAGGATGAAACTTCCTGAAATTCCGGGTAAAATCATCGCACAGATGGAAATCATTCCGGAGAGGAAGACAAACCATAAGGCAACAGATGTCTCCGCAGGCGTGACAACCGTAATGCAGTACCCCGTCACAGTGCCCAAAAGTCCGCTCACAATGACAGGTGCATTCCACTCGCTGACTTTTTTGCTCACCACAATGGCCGACGCAACCACCAGACCGAAAAAAAAGGCCCACAGCATTTCAGGATAATTTTTCAGCCAGTACAAAATCAGTCTTGAAAGTGAAAGAATGGCTGTTCCGATCCCGGAAAGCAAAATGAGCAGAAAAGTCCCGTTGATGTGTTTCCAGAGGTCTTTCATATCGTATTTGAACAATAACTGAAGTGCTTCCCCGTTAAAGGAACGGATGGAACTGACAAGTTCTTCATAGATTCCTGAAATAAAGGCAATTGTTCCCCCGGAAACCCCGGGCACCGCATCAGCACAACCCATTGCGATCCCCTTGGAATAAAGAAAAAGATAATCTTTCATGTCCCTCTTATGTCCTTCCATCCGTGTTCCCCCACAAGTTTTACAAATCTGCATCCGCCAAGACTTGTCTGGTGAATTCCTTTTTCATCTTTATAGAGTTTGATCAGATCCTGTGAAAACTGATTTCCGGCAGGTATGACCATACGCCCTCCCACAGCCAGTTGACTGATCAGGGGTGCAGGGATTTCCTCGGTCGCGCCGGCTGTCACAATAATGGCGTCAAAAGGACTTTGATCGCTCCATCCGGTTGTTCCGTCAGAATATCGGGTAACGATATTGAAATAACGGAGTTTGTCAAAAAGCTGTCGCGTTTTGACATAAAGCGAGCGTATCCGCTCGACCGTGTAAACCCGGAATACAATTTCCGAAAGAATCGCAGCCTGATATCCTGAGCCTGTTCCGATTTCAAGGACCCGGTCTTCTTCTGTCAGTTGCAATGACTGGGTCATCTCGGCGACAATATAAGGTTGGGAGATCGTCTGCTGCTCTCCGATGGGAAGGGGAAAATCACCATAGGCCTGATCTGCCAGTGCCTCATTGACAAACAGATGTCTTGGAACCTTACCCATGGCTGCAAGGACTTTCGGGTCTTTTATGCCGCGTGATTCAATCTGTTTTTTGATCATCACTTCACGCAGACGTTCATATTTTAAAGCATCTTTTTTCATAATTCAGAATTTTTTATCAAACCAGAAGGAACACGTCAAGGATTTAGTTCCATTTTTGGTGTGTCTGTGCGGTTATAAAATGTACAATTGTATGCAATTTCAGGCAGACTGCACCCGAAACAGGACATCAGCCACATTGCGCACATACTGCTCGTCAGAAATACCATCTGTAGCCTCCTGAGGGAACGCAACAATTTTTCTGAAACAGGATGCAATCTCCCTGAACAGATCAACCCGCGCCTGAGGGTCCAGTTCATCCCGCCTAAGCAATGCTTTCAGAGCTATTCCGGCTTCCCGCGGGGATGCACTGTGGCGCAGGCGGGCCACCATAAGAGGGTAATCCCGGAATGAATTGTATTTGCCTGTGAATATCTGATCCAGATCCGGCTCGGAAATTCTGGGATTCCGTATCACAATGGTATTGGCGGCCAGATCACCGAGCCGCTGGGCCTGCCGGCTGATCAGGCATACCATCCCCCCGACCATATAAAAGGCTGGCAGACTGTCAACCGCCCGGACCAGGTTGCGGATCACAACCTGACTGAATTGCAGACGCAGTCCCTGTTCATCCATCACCCTCAGACAAAGGAGCCGTTTGCCAATCGTCTGCCCCCGCCAATACCATTCCATTGCAATGCTGTAGCCGACTGAGATGACAAAATAGGCTAGAATGTCAGCCGCCGAAGCAACATCCTGGCTGATAATGCCCAGGAATCCGAGCAAAGACCGGACAATGACCGACAGGACAATAATGCTCGCAAAATCAATGCCCCATGCCACAAAACGGGTCACAGGCCCGGCAAGCTGAAAAGAAAAAACAATCCCCTCCGGGGTTCTGATTGTCAGTGTATTTGATGTTTGATGTTTGATGTTTGATGTTTGATGTT
>JAOZLU010000119.1 GCA_029934695.1 Desulfobacterales bacterium
ATCAAACATCAAACATCAAGCATCAAACATCAAACATCAAACATCAAGCATCAAATATCCAAGTTTCATTTGACACACAACACAGAATCATATTTAATGTTTTTAATAATTACAGGAGTGCTGAAATGAAATTTCAGCACACCCGGCAGACAGGGGGCTAATTTTATTTCAGCACTCCTTGAAACTGTCCAAAACTGTTTTCAGGGTAATAGCTATTGATATCAGCAGGTTAGGTGGAATAATATCTGGCCTCCTTACGGGAGCAAACCTTCAACCACCTTTTATTAAATTCCTATAGCACAGGAATGATATGATGTTCAAGATGAAAAATTAAGGAGTGTGAATAGTATGAAAAAAATTATAATCTCCGTACTCGGGCAGGACAGACCTGGAATTATTGCCGCGGTTTCCAAAATCCTGTCTGATCAGAACTGCAATATTGAAAATGTAAGCCAGACGATTCTTCAGTCAGAATTTTCCGGAATATTTATTGTGTTGATTCCGGAACAGTTATCTGCTGACGGCCTCTATGATCATCTGAAAGAAGGGCTGGCATCTCTCAATCTTCAGGTTTATGTGAAGTATCTGGAACAAAAAGAAACAGATAGCTCGTTTACAGATGCAGAACCCTTCATTATTACCACCAAAGGGCCGGATCGTAAAGGGCTGGTTGCCCATATTGCCCAAATCATTGCCCGGCATGGTGTGAATGTCACAAATTTGCAGGCGGTTTTCAAGGGGGGAAATGATCCGGATAAAAATATTATGATATATGAAGTGGATATTCCGGAGCATACGGATCAGCAGACACTTTGCGCTGACCTCAGAGAGAAGGCAGGCAAGCTGGGATTGAACATCAGCATCCAGCACCGGAATATATTTGAGGCAATCAACAGGGTATGACCGGGTGGAAAAGTTGCTTTTAACTTTTAACTTTTTAACTTTTCACTGTTTAAGGTACTCCCATGCTTATCTTTCCATTAAGCCACGAAAGTGGTGAAGTCCAGCGGCTCCCATATCTCACACTGAGTATTATTATTCTGAATATTCTTTTATATATTGTCACCTATTTTGCGGTTCCTGCAACCCAAGAGGAATTCATTGCCCAGGAGGCGAAACTCTCCAAATATTATGCTAAAAATCCATATCTCAATCTTCCGAAAGAGACATTCAGAAAACTGTCACCGAGTGAACAAAAATGGGAGCGACAGCAGGAACCTGAAGAATTTATTCAGGAAGCTGAAGAACGGTTGGCGGGATTGGGATCCGATGTGGTATCGGCAAAGCCGGATGAACCTGCTGAAGTTCCGGATGAAGAGGAAATAAAGGCAAGGCAGAAAAAACTGGACAGGTACGCGAGGGAATTTGAGGACGCGTATGAGGGTATTTTTTACAGAAGATACGGATATATTCCGGCACGGGGCGGATTCTTCACCTTATTTTCCTCCATGTTCCTTAATGACGGCCTCATGCATCTTCTATTCAATATGTTTTTCCTCTATTTGTCAGGATGCAAGATTGAGGATTTATGGGGGCGCATCGCCTATCCGATATTCTATCTGATTGGGGGAATTGTCGCATCTCTGAGTCATGGTCTGATGTTTCCGGAAAGCGTGGTCCCGTGTGTCGGGGCTTCCGGGGCAATTGCCGCAGTTATGGGCGCGTTTATGATTCGGTTGTACAAGACAAAGATATATTTTTTTTATATCTATGCCTTTTCCACCAAAGTCAGACGCGGCACATTTCAAGCACCCGCATATCTGATGTTGCCGTTGTGGCTTGCCGAGCAGATATTGGAATCGCTCAAATCCGCAGGTGGGGAAGGAGGTGTCGCATTCTGGTCGCATATCGGCGGATTTGTGTTTGGCGCAATTGTGGCGTTCCTGTTTAAATTCAGCGGCTTTGAGGAAAAAGTGATCGCACCGGCCATTGAGAAAAAGGTGAATCTCGTGGATGAAAATTTTTCATCAGGGATGAAAATGCTCCAGGAAGGAGATCCGGACGGTGCAGCTGAATATCTCAGGAAAGCAGTGGAGAGTGACCCGGAAAATGCGATTGCCCACAGCGAACTGAGTAAAATCTATTGCGGACAGGGCAAAAAAAAGGAGGCTGTTCTGGAACTCAGGCGGGCAGTGAATTTATATCTGAAACAGGGGAATACGGATAATGCGGTGGATGATTATCTTGAAATCAGCTCAACTTTTCCTGATATGGTGCTGAATCCGCTTGAGCAGGTGAAGCTCATTGAGGCCATTGAAGAACGTGAAAAATACCCCCAGGCTGCAACTGCATGGAAAAATCTTTTCGTTCATTGTCAGCGAGATCCGGAAACAAAGGACGGCCCGGAAGCCGTCAACGCGCTCAGTCAGTACGGGGATATCTGTTTAAAGCGTCTGGAACAGCCAAAGGCAGCATTCAACGCCTACAAGATGCTTCTTCAATCCTGCCGTTATCTGACCTCCGAGCAAAAGAAGCAACTGGAATCAAAGGCCCGGGAAGCCATGAACGCAGCCCGGGAAAAAGCAGAAGCGGCTCAGAAAAAAGCAAAGGACGTAAAGCTGAAACAGAAGAATAAGGAAGTAAAGCTGAAACAAAAGAGAGAAGAAACTGCGCCTGAGATACAAAAGCCCAAGTCCGATATCCCCTTAAAGAAAAAAATCAGAGTCGTGGAGGAGATCAAACCGCCTTGGAAGTATGAGGTGACATCTGTCACGCCTTATAAGGCAAACAAAGTGAGGGCCGTAAGCGGAGGCATGAACCTGAGTATTCCCTCAACAAAACCGGTGTTGTTTCATGATATTTACCTGATCTGCGTATTTGAATTTGAACAGAATCCTGATGCCATAGTTTATGCGGATGTCTTTGTTCCGGGAAAATCACACCCTTACAGGATACCCAGCAACCGAGTGGTTTACTCAGAATTCCTTCCAAGTCATGACTTAAGTTCTTTCAATAATTTCAGAGAGTTTATCCTTTGGATCATGTCTTATGCTGATTCTGTTTATCTTGACCGGGAAACAATGACTTTTCTCAAAACCAGGAGGCCCAGAATATTTCCCAGTCAGTATGAGACTGAGACGCATGAGAAAAATCTGTGGAAACAACTGATTGGCGAGAAGAGATTTCTATGCGGAAAATGCCGGGAGGCATATTGGATTGACGGAAGAAAAATCCCGGAAAAAGGGGCGCGGACAAAATGTAAAAAATGCGGGCATCCGATTTTTGTCCGGCGGCCGGAATAGAAGCAAGTCCCGCAGGAGCTTTTAAAAATAGCCCGGCAATTCATTGCCGAGTGACTCGCCCATGTTGTAATCTGTCATGTCGCATTTAAGCGGTGTTATGGAAATATAATTCTGCCGGACAGCAGGCCCGTCAGTATCAGGATTCCCCTCAAAATTTCGGGTGTCGCTTCCCAGCCAGTAATATGTCTGGTCCCGGGGACTGATCCTTTTCTCAAAATATTCAGAATGACATGTGATTCCGTGACTGGTTATCTGAACACCTGCCACCTTGTTCATGGGCATATCAGGAATATTCACATTGAGGAATGTTCCGAAAGGCATGCCCTTCTTAAAAACATCTTCTGCCAGCTTCTCCGCAAAAAAGGCCGCGTCCTCATAATGCTCAGGCTCATGCCTGTTCAGAGAGACAGCAATTGCCGGAACGCCGTATAAGGCAGCTTCCCTGGCAGCCGACACAGTTCCGGAATAGTTCACACTGTTCCCCATATTTGAGCCGGGGTTGATTCCTGAAATCACCATGTCCGGCTTGAAACCGGGGATTTCCAGGAAGCCCAGTTTTATGCAGTCTGCCGGCGTTCCGGTCACAGCATATCCGGCATATTCCCCATGCACCCTGACTTTGGATATATGAAGCGGCTGATAAAGGGTGATCCCATGCCCCACCGCACTCCGCTCACGGTCCGGAGCAACTACGGTGACAGAATGCTTTTCGGAAAACCTTTTGTAAAGTGCCCATAATCCTTCGGCATAAATGCCGTCATCATTTGTTAAAAATATATTCATGTTTGATGTTTGATGTTCGATGCTTGATGTTCGATGTTTGATGTTTACCGCCGAGCAAGTTCATTCCTGCCGGCTATGTTTCAGCACTCCCTTCAGGTTGTCAATCTTTCCCATATTTTTTTACTCAATGTCTATGTCTTTTCTGGCTGAAGTTGGCTTTATATCTTAAATATTAATTGCGTTCAAGGTTTATAAGTACCCGGCCAAAAGTTTCCCGGGATTTTTTCCTGGGAAAACAGCTTTCACAGACCGCGGATGGACATGGATGAACGCGGATGGGTCCGCGGCAGACAGGCATCTGCGGTTATCTGCGGTTATCTGCGGTTCCTCGTATGCAAATACCTGAAAATATACTTATGAAGCCCGGTTTTTTTGCAAAAACAGGAAGCGGTTATCATATCGTTATCTTTCCGATTTTTATCATTATCCTGTCTCTGATTCCTGCCGATGGCGGGTCTGGCAAATCATTGTTCCGTGATACGTCCTGGCTGTGATACCATGGAAGTCCTTGCAGAAGGGAATATGGTTATGACCGCGAGGGAAGATATCCTGACCGGAAGCCGTGTTGAGAAAATTTCATATCAGCATGTAAAAATAATTGGGCAGAAGTTTGTAAGATTCAGAATGACATTTTTTTTTTT
The DNA here is from genome assembly GCA_029934695.1 of Desulfobacterales bacterium. Taxonomy (GTDB): domain Bacteria; phylum Desulfobacterota; class Desulfobacteria; order Desulfobacterales; family 4be13; genus JAOZLU01. The sequence continues at coordinate 4,667 of JAOZLU010000119.1, forward strand.
AAATTCATTAAAAAATTCTTGACATATAAAATTTCATATTTTAGCATATAAAAATAATTGGGCAGAAGTCTGTTAAAATTCAGAATGGCAGATTTTTTTAAAAATTCATTCAAAAATTCTCGACATATAAAATTTCATATTTTAGCATTTAAGAATGATTGAATAGAGAGGTGATTTAGCACCAGACAACATAAACTGAACATGCAGTTAATCGTGGTCACCTTTCAAGTCGTTCTGATATGATTTTACAGAGCATCCGGAACGATTTGCAAAATCGTTCTGCAGAGAATGTCAAAGGGTGCTTTTTTTCAATGTTTTGACAAAAAACTAAATAAATGTTCAGATAAATTAAACGAACGATCAAATAATCATAAGTCAGACCGAAGATTTTGATCAGATATGACGCATTCATTTCTGTCACTTTGATGGAAGGTTGGAACGATTTGCAAAATCGTTTTGTAGAGAAGATACCTCTTTGTTTGTCAAATTATTAAATGAATGTTCAAATAATCAGATATGACGCATTCTATCAATTGGGAGATATTTATAAGGAGGTCATTATGAAAAGCAGTTTGACAGGAAGACACTTTTTACAGCTTCAGGATTTTACACGCGAAGAGATAATGATGATGCTGGAGACAGCCGGAGAATTAAAACTTGAGACCAAACGCGGCCAGTACCCCCCTTACCTGGTAAATAAATCTCTGGGTATGATTTTCGATCAGGGTTCAACACGCACACGTATCTCTTTTGAACTGGGCATGCAGCAACTGGGGGGATTTTCACTTTACCTGAAACCCGGTGAGATTCATCTCGGTGTCAAAGAGTCCATTTACGATACTGCAAAAGTGTTGAGCCGTTACCATGATGTCATCATGATTCGCTGGAACAACTTTGAGGAGCTGAAGGAATTTGCAAAACACGCAGATGTTCCGGTTGTGAACGCCATGACGGATGTCAACCATCCCTGCCAGGCATTGGCTGACATTTACACCATGATGGAAAGATTCGGCGCCGACCTCAGGGGAATGAATGTCACCTTTTTTGGTGACCGCACACAGCCTGCCCATTCCCTGGCAATGATCTGCTCCAAGCTGGGCATGAACTACACCCATTGTGCGCCTGAAAAATACCATATCCTTCCCGAATGGAGTGACCTGTTTGAAGCAAACAACAGGGTGTCCGGCGGTGTTTTCAGACAGACAGCGGATATTGATGAGGCCACAAAGAATGCACACTGCATTTATACGGATGTCTGGTACTGGATCGGCCAGGAAGGCGAAGCGGACGAAAGAAAGGAAGCTTTCGCACCTTATCAGGTGACCATGGACATTATTAAAAAGTGCGACAGGAATGTGATCTTTGAGCATTGCCTGCCGGCTGGCCGCGGTGTTGAAGTTACTGATGAAGTTATGGACAGCTCACATTCAGTTATTTTTGATGAGGCTGAAAACAGAATGCACACAGAAAAAGCATTGCTTGTTCTCATTATGTCTTAGGATTCGGCCATGATCTTCGTTTGGGCACGAGGCCCTGCTTGGATTGGCAAATCCAAGCCATATCCTCCGCCGGATTTAGGCAATCCCGCGGGAGACGAAGATCATGTCTGAGATTCAATGATGATCTCTGAAGTGACACCGGCGGACAATTCGCCCAAATTCAAAGGAGGCTCTCCATGTACGAAGAATTGGTGATTGTCGCATTAGGCGGCAATGCAATCAAACAGTCAGACCAAAAAGGGACAACCCGGGAGCAGTTTGAAAACGTGGATATCACTGCAAAACAGATTGCACGTATCTGCAAGGCCGGTTATCTCCAGGTGCTGACCCATGGCAACGGCCCCCAGGCCGGCGCGTTGCTGATCCAGCAGGAAGAGGCAAAAGAGATTGTTCCGCCGCAGACACTGGCCTGCTGCGGTGCCATGACGCAGGGACAGATAGGATGGATGTTCCAGAACCGCATCGGATATCATTTTTCACAGGAAGGTCTGGATTATCCCGTTGCCACCATGATCACACAGGTTGTTGTTGACAAGGATGATCCTGATTTTCAGAACCCGTCAAAACCGGTCGGCCCTTTTTATACTGAAGAGGAGGCCGTGGCGCTGAAAGATGAAAAAGGCTATGTCGTAAAAGAAGCCAAAGCTGGTCAGGAAAAAGCCTGGCGCCGTGTTGTGCCGTCACCGCGACCTGTTGACATTTACGAAAAAAGAGCAATCAGACAGCTGCTTGACATTGAGGCGCTGGTTATCGTTTCCGGCGGCGGAGGCATTCCCATAGTCAGGGAGGAAGACGGCAGCCACTCCGGTGTTGACGCTGTCATTGACAAAGATCTCACTGCCAACAAACTGGGCCAGGTGCTCAACGCCGATTATCTGCTGATTCTGACGGATGTTGAAAATGCCTATGTGAACTTCAACAAACCGGATCAGAAGGCTCTGGAAACGATCACTTTAAGCGAAGCAGAAAAATATCAGGAACAAGGCCAGTTTGCCAGCGGTTCCATGGGACCCAAAATGGATGCGGCCATGAGATTTATTCGCTCGGGCGGCAAGAGTGCCATAATCACAAGCCTGGACAAAGCTCTGGATGCTCTTGAAGGTAAGACAGGCACACGCATTATAAAAAAATAACCAAAAGACAAATAACAAACAGATCACAATGACTGAAATTCAAAATTCCAAACAATTGTCTTTTGATCTTATCTGAGATTTGGATATTGTATTTTGGAATTTATTTGGAATTTGGTACTTGAAATTTGTGATTTCCGGTTTATCCGGTTTAGGAGGGACTTATGAGTAATTTTCAAAACGCACTTGATTATTCTGCCAAATGGCTGGAAATCATCAAACAGGATACAGCGACACTGGACAACACCACTGCCAAGTGGATATCAGAGGAAACGAGGAACAACTTCATAAACCATTTCAATGCGGGCTGGGTTGAATACCGCAAATCAATGACAGAGGCCGGTGACTACGCTGCCATCGAATGGCGTGGCCAGGGTTCAAAGTTTTATGACAACTTCGGCAACGAATACCTTGACTTCCTCGGTGGCTACGGCGCACTTGATCTGGGCTGGTCACACCCCGAAGTCGTCGAAGCTGTCAGAGCCCAGGCCGGCAAATCCGGTATTCCAACTCAGGAACTGATGGACCCCCTGCGCGGTGTTCTGGCAAAACTGATAGCTGAAATCACACCCGGCAATATTGACCATGCATTCTTCGTCGGCAGTGGCACGGAAGCTGTTGAAGGCGCTCTCAAAATCGCAAGACTTCACACCGGCAACCATAATTTCATTTCCACAGTCAAGGCATTCCACGGCAAAACTGCCGGCTCCCTCAGTGTGATGGGCAAAAAAGATTTTCGTGCGCCGTTGCAGCCTTATGGCGGACAGACTTTCTACATTCCTTTTGGTGATGCTGATGCGCTGGAAAAACAGCTTGAAATTTGTGACATTGTTGGCATCGATATTGCCGGTTTTATTGCGGAACCTATCCAGGGTGAAGCCGGCGCTATCGTTCCTCCGGCGGATTACTGGCCGAAAGTTCGTGAAATCTGTACAAAATACGGTGTCCTGATGATTTGTGATGAAGTTCAGACAGGACTTGGAAGAACCGGCGCGCTCTGGGGTGTCAACCACTGGAACGTGGAACCTGACATTATGATGACCGCCAAATCCCTTGGCGGCGGTGTTATGCCGATTGGCAGTTTCATGGGCAGCGGTGAAATATGGAAATCATTTGAAGAACCCAATCCGTTTATTCATACCACAACCACCGGTGGAAACCCGATGTCATGCGCAGCCGCAATCGCCACTATTCAGATAATGCTCAGAGACAACCTGCCCCAGCGTGCTGCTGAACTGGGTGATTATTTTATGGGCGAACTTAACAAACTTACCGAAGAATTCCCTGGCGTATATGAAAAGATTACCGGCAAAGGTCTTCTTATCGGACAGCACTTTATAAATGATGAAGTCGGATACAAAGTGGCGGCCGGTCTGTTCAGACGTAAAGTTCTCGTTGCAGGCACCCTGATCAATGCAAAGGCGATTCGTTTTGAACCGCCGCTGATTGTGGCAAAAGAAGAAATTGATGAAGTCCTTGACAGGCTGCGTGACACGCTGAAAGACGTTGCATAAACTACGCGGGCAGTTTAATTGCCCTTAGGTAATCCCCGGCTTTGCCGGGGACTCACAAAAACTTGATCCAAACTAAAGAGAATAATACAATGAAGATTCCTTTATCCACATTAACCGGTAGGAGTCTGGTGTCGATTCATGACTTATCTGTATTGGTGATGTATCTGAATAGGCACAATTCTTTCAAATGAAACTTACGATTAGTAGCATAATTGTAATAAGTTATTAAATGAATGTTCAAATAAATTAACTGAAAACCAATAAAGAGAAAAAGGAGAAAATTATGTTTAAGAAAATTTGTAAGGTTGTTTGCGCTGTAGTACTGGTATTGACAGCTTCAATGGTGACCCCGGCAATGAGTGAAGAGGAGAAAGAACTCAATCTTTACTTCTGGTTTGAATATCTTCCAGACTCGGTTATTAAGGGGTTTGAAAAGGAGACCGGTATCAAAATTAATCTTGACACTTTTGAATCTCTCAGTATTTTGGAAACAAAATTATTGACTGGAAAAAGTGGTTATGATGTTGTGGTACCAACATCAACTATGGCCAAAAGATTAATTAAGGTCAATACTTTTAAAAAACTTGATAAGTCCAAATTTTCAAATTATGGCAATCTTGATCCGGTAATTCTATCTGCTCTTGATAAACATGATAAGGGCAACACTTATGGAGTTCCTTATGCATGGGGTACTACAGGTATTGCCTTTAACGAAGCCATGGTAAAAAAACGGCTGCCCAATGCAGATTTGAAAAGCCTGGATCTTTTATTCAAGGTAGAAAACATCTCAAAGCTGGCAGATGGCGGTGTGGCGGTTCTTGATGCATGGGACGAAATTATCCCAATTACTTTGAACTATCTTGGTCTTAATCCTTATTCAGCGAAAAAAGAAGATCTGAAAAAGGTTGAAGAGCTATTAAAGAGTATCCGACCTTACATCCGGCATTTTAACAACTCAACCATGATCGATGAACTGGCTACCGGTGAATTGTGCGCAGCGCTAACCTATAACGGAGACGCCGGATTAGCCAGTATGAGAGCGGAAGAACTTAAGAACGGCAACTTTATAGATTATTCGATTCCAAAAGAATCAACTGTTATGTATATGGATTTTCTTGCCATTCCAGCTGATGCGAAACACCCGGATAATGCTCATAAATTTCTTGATTTTCTCATGAGACCAGAGGAGATAGCCAAATTTTCCAATGCGTTTTTCTTTGCTAACGGTAATTCCGCCGCGCTTGCTTATGTTAACGATGAAGTCAAAGGAGATCCAGACATCTATCCTCCGCAAAATATCAAGGAGAAATTATTCTTGCAGACTGATCCGACCAAGAAAGATAGGCGTAACTTAACGCGACTGTGGACAAAAATTAAAGCCAATAGGTAAAACTGGTTAATAAGTTGCTAAATCTTTCCAGAGTTATTGTGGTAGTCGCATATTAAAAATATGTGATTACCACTGAATCGGAAAAGTTCAACTTTTGTTATTGTTCTGTTTCACTCTCTATAGAGATTTCTATGAAAGACCAAATCTACACACACTAAAGGGCAGAAACGGGCAGCTATTTAGAAAGGATTTTACAGGATATGGAGCCTTTAGAGGAAAAATATATTGATCCACAACCGTGGTTAGATAAGAATGAAAAACCTTTTCTGGAAATCAGAAGTGTTACTAAAAAATTTGGTGATTTTACAGCAGTCGATAAAGTAAACCTGGAAATATATAAAGGTGAACTCTTTTGCCTGCTTGGAGGGTCTGGCTGCGGCAAATCCACTCTTTTACGGATTTTAGCAGGGTTTGAGACAGCTACAGAAGGAAGTTTCTTCATCGACGGCGTTGATATGACTCAGATACCACCATATGAACGACCTGTGAACATGATGTTTCAATCCTATGCTATTTTTCCACATATGTCGGTTGAAAAAAATATTGCGTATGGACTTAAACGGGATGGCTTATCAAAACCTGAAGTCAAAACAAGGGTTGAAGAGGGCCTGAAACTTGTTCAGCTGAGTCAATTTGCCAAGCGTAAACCTCACCAGCTTTCAGGGGGGCAGCAGCAGAGGGTGGCCCTTGCACGCGCATTGGTTAAACACCCGAAAGTACTTCTTCTGGATGAACCTCTGGCAGCTTTAGATAAAAAACTGCGGGAGAAAACTCAGTTTGAGTTAATGGATATTCAGTATAAGCTGGGGATTACCTTTATTGTGGTTACTCATGACCAGGAAGAGGCAATGACCCTTTCCACTCGAATTGCTGTAATGAACCAGGGTAAAATCAAGCAGATAGGGACTCCTACAGATATCTATGAGTATCCGCAATCACGGTTTACAGCTAATTTTATCGGTTCCATTAATATTTTCGAGGGTATTGTTAAAGAAAGTCTATCCGAATCCCATGTTGTCCAAAGTGAGGAGACACAATGCGATTTACTTATTGATAGGGACTCATCCATTCATACTGGTGAAAAAATAGGTGTTGCAATCCGTCCGGAAAAAATTCACCTGTCGAGAGAAGAACCTGACAAACAAGATTTCAATACGCTTAGAGGGAAAGTTCTTGATTTTGGCTACATAGGAAATCTGTCAGTTTACAATGTAAAATTGCCAAGCGGTAAAATGGTGAAAGTTTCTTCACCCAACCAGAACCGATACTCTAAACACAGAGTTACCTGGGATGATATTGTTTATCTTACCTGGGAACCTGCCAATACAGTGGTAATATTATAATGAAAGAGAATAGACTAATACCCAATGACCATTCACAGGCCGAAGGAGACAAGGCGGCGCTCCCGACTGAAAAATCAGCCAAACATTTCAGTACACTGCGCAATTTACTCAACTCTTTTGAAAACCGGACATGGCGAGGTGTTGTTATTGGAATACCATACCTATGGATGTTGATGTTTTTTTTCCTGCCATTTGTATTTGTATTTAAAATCAGTCTGGCAGAATCCATTATTGCCCGTCCTCCTTTCACATCACTGATTGCCTGGGTTGACGGTACAAGGCTCTCTATCAACCTGATCTTTGATAATTATCTTCTGTTGCTGGAAGATGATTTTTTTACTATTGCATATTTGAATTCTTTGAAGATTGCTTTTGTGGCTACTCTGTGTTGCCTGATTATTGGATACATTATGGCCTATGGAATTGCCCGGTCAAAGGCTTCTATTCGTAATGTTCTGCTTTTGCTGGTGATTCTACCTTTCTGGACATCTTTTCTTTTACGGGTTTACGCCTGGATGGGACTGTTATCCAATCATGGGATAATCAATAACCTGTTATTGGCAATCGGTTTTATCGATCAGCCCATTCAAATGATGTACACTGATTTTGCAATGTATGTGGTATTTGTATACACCTTTCTTCCTTTTATGATTCTACCATTGTACTCGACCCTTGAAAAAATGGATATGTCTCTGCATGAAGCTTCCGCAGATCTTGGCGCTAAACCTGTTACAACATTTTTGACGGTCACAGTGCCTCTTTCCATGCCGGGTATCATAGCGGGATGTATGCTGGTTTTTATTCCTGCGGTAGGTGAATTTGTGATTCCTTCTCTGGTTGGAGGGCCTGACAGCATGATGATTGGGCGGATGTTGTTTGACGAATTTTTCGCAAATCGAGACTGGCCTTTGGCCTCGGCTGTAGCTGTTGTATTGCTTATATTCCTTGTGGTTCCTTTTATGCTGTATAAATTTTACAGCGCTAGGCAAGAAGGTAGGTACGTATGAATTCAAAACGCAATTATTATATCCTGACCGGTATGGGATTTGGCTTTGCATTTCTTTATATCCCCATCCTGCTGCTCATGGTTTTTTCCTTTAATGAAGCAAAAGTTACTACAAGATGGTCCAGCTTCTCTCTTAAATGGTATCAGGCTCTTTTAGAAAATGATGCAATTATTAATGCAGCACTGATTTCGCTAAAGATTGCTGTCATATCTGCAACTATTGCAACAATTGTGGGAGTACTGGCGGGAATTGCACTGGTACGTTTCAAGAAATTTAAGGGAAAAACTCTGTTTTCCGGACTAATGGTCGCCCCCATGGTAATGCCGGAAGTTATTACAGGATTATCCCTGCTCTTTTTATTTGTGGCAATGGAAGAGCTGATAGGCTGGCCCGACGGCCGGGGCATGACCACCATCACTATTGCACATATCACTTTTTGTATCACGTTTGTAGCTGTAATAATCCAGTCGCGTCTCCAGGGCATGGACGAGTCCCTTGAAGAGGCTGCCATGGATCTGGGAGGCAGACCCATCAGGATCCTGTTTGATATAACCCTCCCTTTAATTACACCGGCCATGATATCCGGCTGGCTGCTGTCATTTACCCTGTCTCTGGATGATGTAATATTGGCATCCTTTGTGTCTGGCCCCAGTTCAACTACACTGCCTCTGGTAATTTTTTCTAAAATCAAACTTGGGATCAGCCCGGATATTAATGCCCTTGCAACGCTCATCATAGGTATTGTGGCCATAGGTATTGTAATTGCCGCCTGGTTGATGAATAAAAAAGAGAAAGCCTATCAACGTGATATTCAGATGGCTGTGGCACAGAACGAGTGAAAAAATTGGATAAAATAATATCATATGGAAAACTTTAAAAAGGAGAGTCGTTACGAATATGAAAAAGACATTTACATATTTAAGACCGTTAACACCAGTCGAAGCATGTCGCTTTAAAGAAAAATATGACAAAAAGGCTAAATTTTGGGCTGGCGGAACTGACTTGCTTCTTCAATGGCGGGATCAAAAAATCAGCTTGGACTATTGCGTTGATTTGTCTTTTATTCGTGATCTTGAGTACATTAAAAAGGATTCAGATCAAATCTGTATTGGATCATTAACCCGTGTGAACGCGTTAGAAAATTCCTCAGAACTTGATAATTCTCTGTCGATAATTCGGAAAGCTGCTGAAAGACTCGGACCTCCCGGCATCCGCACAACCGCAACTATCGGCGGAAACCTCTGCAATGCATCTCCTTCTGCTGATTTGGCCACACCACTCATTGTGCTTGGAGCCCATGCAAAATTTTTAACTTCAACAGAAGAACGATGGGTGAATATGGATGAATTTTTTCTAAATGTCAGCCAGACGGTATTAAAGGAAAACGAGCTTTTAACCGAGATAAAAATACCAATTCCACAAGATATAACTGCCACCTCTTTTTTAAAGATAGACAGAAATGTGGTGGATATTGCCATTGTAAATATGTCAATGAAAGCGACAATGGATGAGGCAGGCATTTTAACTGATGTCAAAATGGCCTTTGGCGCTGTTGCACCCACTCCTATACGCATAGAATCAGCTGAAAAACTACTTCTGGGAGTCGATATTTTTAAAATTGAAAATACCCTGATAGATGAAGTGGGAAATAAGGTACAAGAGGAAGTTAAACCGATTACAGATGTTCGCTCCTCTGCAGAATATCGGCGTGAAGTCAGCAGAGTTCTTGCCGTACGTGCAGTGAAGAATGTTCTTGGCGATTTGAAAA
>JAOZLU010000120.1:0-7525 GCA_029934695.1 Desulfobacterales bacterium
CACCCACCCTACATCTTAGTGGTAGTGGGATGTTCTTTTTTAAAAATCGCCTAAGGAGAGAATTCTGTGAACGTGAAATCCTGACGTGAACATTCATTTACGGTCACGTCCGAGTTCAAGTTCAAGTTCAAGTTCAAGTTTAAGTTTAAGACTCCACTAAATCCATTATAATCAGAATATTGTTCAGTATGTTGCAGGGTTGTTTTCAATTTTTCACTGTCCTCTTCCGTATCCTCCTCGGTTATGCCGGTGAACGGACCTGATCCGATCTGAAAAGAGTTTGGCGCAGGTGGGACAGTATTTGTGATGTTCCTTCACATCCGGATGCTTCACCGTGCGATTTCCGATATGCTTGAGAAAAGTGGTGGTTTCAAAAAGCCTGCCGCATCCTTCGCACCGCTCCAGCGGGTGACGACCGATCAGTTCGTCCCTGATGGAAATTGTTCTGACATTCTCCACATCGTGCATCCTGATGGCCTTGGTGGGGCAGATATTCGCGCAGGTTCCGCAACCGATACAGCGACCCTCCACCGGCGTAACGTAATTTTTTCCATCCCGTTTCTCCATCTTCAGCGCGGCTGGCCCCACGATATCATTACAGACCTGGATGCACAGCCGACAACGGATACAGCCATCCGGCGGAGGTCCCAGATCAATGCCACAGCTTTTGGCCAGATTTCTGATCAGCTCAGACTGAGGTGCCATACCCAGAAGGTTATGAAAGGCCCGGGTTCGGGCCTCGGTAATGCTCTCTCCTTTGGTCTTAACGGCCAGTCCTTCCTTCACCTTGAGGATACAGGAAAGCGTGGCGGTCTGACGGCCGCTTTTGCCCGGGATTTCAACTGCACACAGCTTGCACGACCCTGAAGGCTTGAGAGCCGGGTGATAGCAAAGGGAGGGAATGGCAATGTTGTTCTTTTTGGCTGTATCGAGAACGCTCATGCCTTCCTCTGCCTGATATTCCTCTCCGTCTATCGTGATGTTGATCATTTTCCCTGATCCTCCAGAACCCGGAGGCAGTCCTGGGGAAGCCGATGGGTTCCTCTTCCATCCAGTGTCACTTCCACGAGCGCGTCCGGATCATTGATTGCTGTGTCCGGGTCCGTGATGATGCCGTGGCATCCGACGTATTCGTCCATATAAGGCTCCCATGCGTCCTCTTCTGATTTTCTGAATATTTCTATTTTCTGTCCTTTGCGGAATACCATTCCTCATCTCCTTAAAAATTGTTGTCATCCAAGAAAAACAGCCTCATTCATGGCGTTCAGGACGTGAAACGTCTCTTCCGGGTTCCTGTGCAACCGAGCGGGAAAAAATGTTTGCCCTGCATCATCTGAGAAAAACATGCAAGTACGTCTCACGTCACTGATTTCTAATCATCCCGAAGCCGCAAGCAATTCAACATATTCCTCCACATCGCAATGATCTGATTGAAATTGACTGAGAATTTTCAGGACCCGTTCAGAGACAACCAGCATATTGTCATCTGATATGCCCAAGTCGTCAGTGCCTGCCTCTCCGTTTACTTTCAGCCACCGGAATTCCGAAATATTCTTTCCCACATACAAATCGGCGAACTGCTCCGATTTTGTAATTTCAACATTGCCGAATTCACATCCGGAGAAACCCCGTTTCCCAAGTTCAAGCATGAGGCGTTCTGTGACAATATAACACGGAAACGATTCCAGCAAATCGTCACCCATCCATCCATCCAACTCGTAATGCAGTTTATGAACCCTGGGGGGATGAACTGTCGCATCCATTTCTGTGTCAGCCCCCGGCCCTCCGGCCACTTCAGGTTCTAAGATGTAAAATTTCATAATTTCCACTCCTTGGGCGGTTTATACAGATGAGTATATTTTTCGTCAATCTCTGTTGCCTTTTTCAATAACTGATCCTTAGTTACTCTTTGATTTTCCTTGTAAAAACGATTCCACTCTTTTCTGATCCTGCTCAGATGCAAATCCGAATTCAATTCATGAGGAATGCCTCTCAGATTTTCCAATGAATGCATTTCCTCTTCGGTTACAATACCCGGATATCTGGTAAGCACCTGCTGTTCGACAGTATGATGTACGATAACTTTTCCTTCAAGATCGGGATGAGCTTCAAAAAATGTCTTCTTATAATTGGCGGTACTGGCATGTCCGAATTCAGCCATTTTTACAGATCGCTTATTCTTAGGAATCGTAATGACATTTCCCCCTGTCAGGGGCGAAACCCTTTTTTTGTTCATATCTGTCTTTCAAATACCACCCATTTATGATAACAATCAATTGCTTTCATGGTTTCCATGCCTTGAAGTTCATCGTTCCAGCATTCTCCAGGCCGGACGGGATTGCAGGTACGGAACGATACGGGATTGCAAATCCCGTCCGGTTTGGGTCCATGAACGACGAGCTGCAAGGCTTTCACGCCGGCGAAATATCATCATGCCGCCTCGCTGATTCCTTTCTCGCGCACACATCGCAGACCAGCCGTTCAGAGGTTGTCTGAGGTGCCTTTTTGTCCACACGTTTCCGGATATATCCGAGGTATCTTCCGGTTCCAAGCACCGCACCGCAGATATCACAATGCAACAGTCTCTGGCGGTTCAGAATGGTTCCGCACAAGGAAAGTACCCGCTCATTTTTTATGTCCCTGATCTGCATGGCCTGATTGGGGCAGTTTGCCGCACAGGCTCCGCAGGTGATGCACCGGTCCCCAGTGACTCTGAAATCCGTCGCCGTGGTGTGGTCAAAATCGAGATATCCCAACTGCAACGCGTCAATCCCCATCTTGTCACGACAGACCGAGACGCAATCACCGCAACGCCGACAGATATCGCAGCGGAGACATCGGCGGGCCTCCTCTCTGATCATATTCTCCGAATACCCAAGTTCGGCCTGCTGGAACGTGGTGCGCCGCCGGTCAATGTTCAGCAGGGGCATCTCCGGCCGCTTGAGGATCATCTTGGTGGGGGCAGGCACTTCCAGCCATTCCATTCTGCCACGGCGGACCGGAACCGGAGGGGTTCTGGGCTGGGGAATGCCGAAGAGATAGCGGTCAATTGCCTCCGCGGCTTTTTTCCCGCCGCCAATGGCCTCAATCACGGTGGCCGGACCTGTGACCGCGTCTCCGGCCGCGAAGACCCCCTCCATTGAGGTTTCCATGGTGACCATGTTCACCTGAATCGTGTTCCTCTTTGTCATATCCAGATCCGGCAGGGTGTCCAGAGAATCCGGGTCCACCTGCTGTCCGATGGCCGTGATAACAGCGTCCGTGTCTATGACATAGTCGCTTCCTTCTATGGGAACCGGAGATTTTCTGCCACTTCCAGAAGTTTTGGCTACCATTCTTGCCCTGAGACATTTAAGCCCGGTCACGCGGTTAGGCTTGCCGATAATTTCAATTGGAACGGTGAGAAACGAAAGCCGGATACCTTCCTCCTCAGCCTGCTCCACCTCCTCGATATCAGCCGGCATCTCGGACCGGGTCCGGCGGTATGCGATAGTCACGTCCTCGCATCCGAGCCGCAACGCGGTTCTGGCCGCGTCAACAGCGACGTTTCCGCCGCCGATGATCACCACTCTTTTCCCTGGTATCCGCCGATCTCCCAGAGCCACCCGTCGCAGAATATCTGTGGAGTCCATTATCTGTGGAAAATCGTCTTCTCCGGGGATGTTCATCTTAAAGGGTTTGTGCGCGCCAATCGCGATAAAAAAGGCATCAAACCCCTCGCTTCGCAATTGCTCCAAGGTGACATCCTTTCCGAACCGCGTGTTGAAGCAAAATTCGATCCCCAGGTCTTCAAGCATGGCTGTTTCCCGGTCAATCACTTCCCGGGGAAGCCGATACCGGGGGATGCCCACCATGACCATCCCGCCGGCCATGGGCAGTGCCTCGATAATCCGGACGGTGTAGCCTTTGAGCGCGAGATAATAGGCCGCGCTCATTCCGCCCGGGCCCGCACCGATGATGCAGACTTTTCTGTTTTTGTCCGGCTCCTTTTCCGGGTTCTTATACTGGTACTCGGACATGGCCCTCTCAGCGGCAAATGCCTTGAGAATTTTGATGGATACCGGCGTGTCAATCCTTCCCCTCACACATATAAATTCACAGGGCCGGGTGCAGACCAGCCCGCAGATCCAGGGAAAGGGGTTGTCCTTCCGAATCACCTCGATGGCCTCAGCGTCCCTGCCCATGCCGATAAGCGTCACATAAGTGGGGACATCTATGCCCGCGGGACAGGCCATCTGGCAGGGTGCGGGGGCCAGTTTCACGCAGTCGCCGGCCGCGCAGTTGTGTGTCTCCACATGGCTTGAAAAAATTTCCGGATGCTCATCCAGTGCGGAGATGACCATTTTCCCGGCTTCAGAACCGGATTCGTTCAGGCTCTGGGTCATCATTTCCTGAGCAAGGGATTTTACAGTGTTCAGATGCTCGTTCCCGGCTCTGCCCCATGCCACATCTTCCAAGAGTTCCAAGACTTCATCGGCAATGCGCCTGATCTTTGGATGTGTCAGACTGCCCGACTGGATGATATTCTTTAATCTGATGATCGCATGGTTGACCGGACAGGTTGTATCAGACATAATTCTCTCCCTTAAAAACTGGTATGCTCCAGAGCTGATACTGACTTGGCGTGCCGCTCACGGCGTATCTGAGTCATCTCCTCAACCCTTCCGAAACTGAGGGCGTGAGTTGTGCATATTGTCGCACACGCGGGCTTCAGCCCCTGATCTATTCTGTCCATACAATAATCACACTTCACCACCTTGCCAATCTCCGGATTCCACTGGGGCGCGCCCCAGGGACATGCTGAGATGCAGGTCTTGCAACCCACACAAAGGCTGTGGTCCACAAACACGATTCCGTCCTTTTCCCGGCGTTGCATGGCCCCGGTGGGACAGGCCGCGACACACCAGGGATTTTCACAGTGGAAGCATGGCAGGAAGATATACGATGCCCGGGGAACCCCGCCCACAAATTTGGGGCCCACCGTGATTATCTGGCAGGGTCTGGGCCCCACAGGCAGTGATTTGTCGCTCTTGCACACCACTTCGCATGAATGACATCCGATACACTTTTTTGTATCCTGAAACAAGTAATATTTGCTCACCTTCTCTTCTCCTTCCGCTCGCTTATGGCAGTTTCACGGTGACATAAGTCTCATGAAATGCCGGACTTCCGCCGATCATATCAGAGATATTTTTCTGCAGTTCGCTGTCGGCCACACCTTTGTTGTAAGAGCGGCTGGCCAGTTTGGCCTCATGGCCGAAACCGTGAAGCATGAAAACGCATTCCGGGTGAATCAGGTCAGTCACATAAGCTTGGAGCTTCCCTGATCCGCAGGAGGATGATATCTCCACTGTGTCACCATTTTTCACGCCTAAGGCCGATGCTTTTTCAGAATTTATCCAGAGTCTGTTCTCATGGCATATTTCATTAAGATACGGATTGTTCTGGGTGGAAATATGGGTATGCACGGCATTCCGCCCAACAACGAGCCGGAACTGATTTTCCGGCGGTGCCGGCATGGACTCGTAAGCCGGAAACGACTCGAACCCGGCATTTTCCAAAAGGGAGGATCGAAACTCAATCTTTCCTGACGGGGTTTTGAATTTCAGTCCGTCCTCCCGGTTCCAGAATATCTGGTCCTTTCCGTAAGCCACAAAGCCTTTGGCCTCAAAATCCTCCAAAGTGAAGCCGGTCCCTTCCAGTTGCCAGCGGACCAGGTCTTCCATGTCCTGGTATGGAAAATAGTTCCCGATCCCGATGCGCTCTCCGAGCTGCTTCAGGATCATCGCTCCATCGCGGGTTTCATAGCGCGGTGGAACGGTCTGACGCCTCAGAAACATCTGAGGCTTAAGCCCGTTGGCCTGCTGAACGCAGTCGGTTCGCTCCAGATAGATGGATTCCGGGAGGATCACATCCGAATACCAGGCAATATCGCTGTAATTGATGTCAATTGAGACGATCAGGTCGAGCTTGTCCAAGGCCTTTTTGGTCAGGTTGGTGTCCGCTATGGACATGAGCGGGTCAAATCGGTACGCTATGAGGGCCCTGATCGGATAGGGATCATCATTCAGGATCGCATGGGGGAGCATCTGCGCCACCCCGTGATTCGGATCCGGCAGGGGAAAATCCGGGGTTCCCACTTTGTCAAACCGGGGAACTTCAATTTTTGGGAATTCCTGCTCGGTCAGTTTTCTTGCTGGTTTGCCGCCTGTCTCTCCGGGGCCTTTTTTGATGAAAAATCCGCCTTTTGCCTCGACACTTCCCATGAGTGCGTTCAGGATCATGATGGACCGGCGCAGATAAATCTCATTGACATGACTCGCGCCCCTGTAGCCGAAATGGAAGATGACGGCCGGCTTCTCATTGCTCACTTCCCTCGCCAGGGCCACGATCTCCTGAGCCGGAATTCCGGTCTCTTTTTCAGCCCATTCCGGCGGGTACGCGCTGATAAAATCCTGAAGGTCAGAGAGGCCCAGTATCCATCGTTCTGTATATGCCGCGTCATACAGGCGCTCTTTGAGGATGACATGAATCAGCGCGTAGTTCAGGGCCAGGTCCGTGCCCGGCCGGATCATCCAATAGCGATGGGCTTTGGTCGCGGTGATGGTGACCCGTGGATCAATATAAGTCATTTTGGCCCCGTTTTCCAGAGCATCCATCAGGGTGTTCACCTCTTTTACTGAAACAGCCTCAAAGAAATTCCTGCCGTACATGACAATGTGCCGGGTGTTTTTGTAATTCATGCTCATCTGTGCGTCTGTATAACCGAACAGGGACCGGCATGCTGTATTCACGGATCCCTTGCAGATTGCGTCATGAGTGAAGTGGTTCGGGGATCCGATGGCCTTCAGAAATGTCTTGCTGACATGGGTGGCCAACTGGGTCCGTTCCCCCAGAACCACACTGTGAGCACCATGTTTGTCAATGGTCTCCTTCAGTTTGTCTCCGACAAAATCGAGGGCCTCATCCCATGTCGCCTTTCTCCAGTTGCCTGATCCGCGCGGGCCTGTTCTGATGTATGGGCACTGAACCCTTTCATTGTCATAAAGCAGGGAAATGCCGGCTGCCCCTCTGGGACACAGGCTTCCCTCCATACCGGCCACATTCGGATTTCCCTCTATCCATTTGACCTGTCCGTTTTTCACCACGACCTTGATCGGGCATCGGACCGAACACATGAAACACAAGCTGTAAACTTCTTTATCCATTAAAATATCTCCCATGTAAATCGCCAGTTGTCAGTTGACCGCAGTCACCGACTTTCATAATAAGTGCATATATGTCCGTCAAGCGACGACGTGCATAACGTCTCCTCCATGACTGAATTTCGGACACTCGGCTCCGAATTCTGATTTCTGAACGAGCATTTTAAATCCCATGGCCAGGAACTGGGCTGTCCTTCAGACTGGTTTCCAGGATTGTGACTGTCTGAAATCATATGCAACCACAAAATCCGTTAGAATCAGGAACATTTAATGCAATAAAATTTTTCATATAAAAAACAAGTGAAAAAGATATTGCATAA
>JAOZLU010000120.1:7625-14307 GCA_029934695.1 Desulfobacterales bacterium
ACCCTCGAAGGTGAACATTGGCTGCTGCATAATCATTATTGTCAGGCCGAAGGCGTTTCAAATTTGGACAAAGTTCCCGAATCCGGTGCTCTGGTTACCATCGGCTTTGCCAAACCGGAAGGTGGTACAGGAGGATATGCCCGTTATATTGCGATTTGTTCTCCTGACTGGCAACATGGCACATCTGTAATTGAAACACCTGGTTCACCCCTACCCAGACAGCCTCATCCGCTCAAGCGGGATGTAAACGGAGTGTTAAAGCCTGCCAAAGATTAGGCGCATAGAGATGAGAGACCTCCGAGGTTTCCAAAACCTCGGAGGTCTTAGTTTTAGGATTGTCAAGAAAAAAGGATCGGAACGGCAATTATTATGAAGATAGAATCTATTTCCATTCAGAATTTCAAATTGTTTGAAAATTTTGAACTTTCATTTAAAAATAAAACGCTTCAGGAGGTGAGCAACCGTTTCCTGATTCTTGGTGACAACGGAACGGGGAAGACCTCCTTGCTACAGGCCATTGCATTGCCCCTTGCATTGGCCACCCGTTCCGGATTTGCCCGAAGCATACCCGATTTTGACTGGCCGGGATTTCTCCCAGGCCGCCTCTTCCGGAACAGCATGCCGAGGATTGAGTTGGAGGTGTCATTTAAGGATGAGGAAATTCAAGCGACGCGGGAAGTAGCGTTCAGATGGCATGAGTCTCTTCCTGATGAAATCAAGACAAAACGTCCGTTTGCCGAACCAGCAGACAAAAAGCTCGTCAGAGTCGTTCTGAATGGCGAGCATTTGTTTGTGGGAGACGACATCCCCGGGGAGCAGGCCATGTTTTTGGGACGACATTATGCCCAGAAGCTGCTGAGGACAGATCCGTCAGTACGTTCACAATTTCTCTGTCTTCCCGGAATTTTCTGGTTTGATCAGCTTCGCAATCTCGGATCAAATCCGTACTCGGATGGAAACAGCGAAAGGGAACATATCAGCGGGATATCCTTTAAGGTGGGCGTGGAACGTCTGCGTAACTTTCTGATTGATTGGCAACTGAAACAGGAGTCCGGCAGAACACATAATAGAAACTTTCTGAAAGAATTGGAGATGCTTTACAAAAAGATATTTCTCGGACGAAGTTTCGGGGGAGTGCAATGTCTGCCAAGTCTGGGTTCCCCGACTGAGGCGGAATTCTACTTTTTGTTGGATGACGGGAAACACAAATATGATATCGTCGAGATGTCGTCAGGTGAGCAGTCCGTGTTTCCAATTCTTTATGAAATCGTCAGGCAGCAGATCGCCTATTCGGTGGTTCTTATTGATGAGATTGATCTGAATCTTCATCCTCCGGCAGCCCAGTCACTGGTCAGCCAGCTTTTTAAAATAGCACCTCATTGTCAGTACATAATTACCACCCATTCCGAGGCAGTAAGCGATATCATCAGAAATGATCATATTTTCCGTATGGAGGGAGGTGCTTTGTGTCTGTAAGCCGTCTCTATTGTGAAGGGGTTTCTAACGGACCTGATGCAGCAGTTCTCCGCGGCATTTTAAGTGGTTTTCACATCAGGATTAATCCTGTTGGCACCAAACACGGACTTGTGAGAAGAGTGCTTGGCGCAAAAGACATCAGCAAATCGGTTGCCTGCCTGAGAGATCGGGATTTTGATTTTGATGATGACTTGTCTCTCAGTAACAGTCCCAGTACTTGGTCTGTGAAGGAGAATGACAAAGAGACTCAGCTTGGCTGGTATTGGGAACGCAAGGAAATTGAGAACTATCTGATTGATCCTGAAGTAGTGAAACGTGTGTTCGGTTTCACCGGGCAACAGCTTAGGAAATACAATGAAACATTGAAAAAATCGGCAAAACTGATCGCACATTATACCGCTGCCAGAATCACGCTGTCTCATTCCCATCGCAGGATTCTGCCGCTTGATAATTTTTGGGGAGAGGAAAAAGATGACGGATATCATCATTTTCCCAAAGAAAAAGGATTGAAAAAACAGGATTGTTACAGCATAGCTCTGAAAAATGTTCAGACGTATAACGAGTGCCTGAATGTGCCAAAAGAAAGCATCAAAGAGAAGTTTGAACCGTTATGCCAAGAGTGCAATCCCGGGGGAGAGCGTTTTGAAAATTTTCTGACATTTTTTTCAGGAAAAGACCTTCTTTATGGGATGAGAGATTCTCTAAAAAAAATTATGTCTTTGCCCGCCAGCAAACCCTTGGTTAAGCTATTTCTTAACCGGATATTAGAAGGTATTGAGGAGACAGATGAGGATGTCTGGACATGGATTCCTGAATGGGAGCAGCTTCGCAAACTTATTCATAATTATGCACCTTAAATCCTTAATTCTCTCCAATTTATATATAAAAATTTTAACATAATGTTTGTCAGCCCGGAGTGCAAAGCCTGCTTTGCGAGTCCCTGAGATTTGCAGTTCCGTCCGAGTGCGACTTGCAAAGCAGGCTTTGCTCTCGGACAATATTATGGAGGCAATATGCTGATTGTATCTAACAGATTTGGGGAGGGCTTCCGAAAGGGGGTGATAAAAAGCTTTAAAAATGGAATAATCTTTTTTTTGTCAATTGGTTAAATGTGTTATTAAACAAAATAATTCAAATCATTTATTATGGAGGAATATTGATGAACCAACTTATGAAAGTTCTTTTTACCACATTCTGCATATCGTTCTTTGTTTTTGTCGGAGTTTCCCAGATTGGCACGGCATACGCGGACGATCTTCAGGATGCGATTAATGCGACCGCCAAAGGAACCGAACCGGGCCAGATTGACCCGAACGCGGAACCTGGCTTTCTCGGAATACCGGGTGCGCCCAAGCCTGTTCTTGTCTTCGGATTTCTGTGGGCAATATGGGTCGGCTGGATATTCTCCACAGTTGGCGCATTTGGCGGAATCATGGCAGGTGTGGGCCATATCACGGTCTTCGGCCTGGCCGATTACGGCAAAACTTTTAAAGATACCTCTCCGGTACTGAACAAAATGATCACGGACAGCATCCGGGTGTCAAACCAATGGATGGTGGGCCTGAGCGGGGCTGTTTCCAGTCTCAATTATTATCGGATGGGCAGGCTGGTACTCCCCCTGGGGCTTGCTCTGGCCATCGGCTCCATAGCGGGAAGCATCCTTGTCCCGATCATCACTGCCGGGAAAATATCTCTGAAAGCGTATATCGGCTACTTCGGCCTGATTGTATTCATCATCGGCGGATTTCTCTTTTATGAGACCACGCCAAGGGGACAGGCCAAAAAAAAGGAGTCCAAAAATGCAGCAAAGGCCTTTGAAGAATCCCATATCAAAGGCACTGACAAAGGTGTTTCAGAAGCGGAAAGCGGCGTAAAGGTGCTGGAATGGGGAATCAGCAAAGTCATCTTCACCTTTTACGGTGTGGAATTCAGCTTCAAACCTGTAGTGCCGATCATCGGCGGCTTTTTCATCGCGGCTGTGGCGTCGTTTCTCGGCATTGGCGGCGGGTTTCTGTTTGTGCCGTTTCTGACCAGCGTCGTCGGGCTGCCCATGTTTCTGGTCGCGGGAACGTCCGCACTCACCGTGCTGATTGGCATGATCATCAGCATCTTCACTTATATGGTGGTCAAAGGTGTGGTTGTATTCTGGCCGCTGATCGGTGTCGAGCTGATCGGCATCTTTGTGGGTTCCATGATCGGTCCCAGAACCTCAAAATACATCCCTGACATCTGGCTCAAGCGGCTGTTCGTCGTTCTGGCCCTTTATGTGGGTCTCCGCTATACCACAAAGGGATTTCTGGGATACAGTATTGTGCCGCCGTTTTAGAGGACAAGGAATAACATCCCGTAACTCTCATGCCCATGCCCTGCTGTTTTTAGGGCACGGGCACAAACAGGAGAACATCAAGATCAACTATGACATTCCAAACCGCACTCATTTATATTGACAGCTTCCTTATATGGTTTTACCGGATACATGAGACACCGATTGTCGGATATTTTGTGGGGACATCATGGCTCGCGCTGCTCTGTGTCATCCTGGGGCAGATCACCATGTATGCGGCTTTAGGGTTCAACAAAAAACGGATTAACCAGGACAGTCAGGAGATGATCCGGATGCACAATCTTTCGGTGTATGCCCTGCTCGCAAAGGACAAACGCGCGTACAAGGCCTGCAACAGGGAGGCCAACGATGCCTTTGGCAAGTATTTCTTTGCACAGATCGCACTGGGGATTTCATCGCTGTGGCCGATTCCTTTTGCCCTCGGGTGGATGCAAACCCGGTTTATGAATGTGGATTTTGCTCTGCCGCTCCGCATTCCGCTGATCGGGGACTCAGTCGGCTATACTTTCTCATTCATCCCGACTTACATTCTTATATATATCCTCTTTGGAAGGCTCAAACACCACCTCCCTTTTTTCAGAAACATGGAGAAGATTATCTTCTCCAAGGATGAAGATGCGGAGGAAATGATGAGCCTTTCCGATATATGCAGAAAACCTCCCGCGCAAACGCGTGAAGATACTCATGGAACCGAGCAGCGAACTCCCTGACCAGATGCCCGATTCCAAAGGGGCAGAAACAGCGGATCAGCATTGCCCTGGCCATTCTGCCTGACCCGAAGAACCTCATTCCGGACGGACACCGCTTTGCGCCAGATACAAACTTCAAGTTTGGCACTCCGACAGACATTTTTTTAACCGCATCACAAAAAAAATTTACAGCACAAATTTTTGGTTGTTTTTCACCTTTTATGAGGTAATATTTATGAAACTAAGTGAAATCCAAATAAATAACTTTATGGGAATTGAGAAGCTGGCATTAGAATTCAAATACCCTAATGGAAAACCTTTGGATATGGTTGTTCTGGCCGGGCCCAACGGCTGCGGAAAGACGAGTGTGCTTGAAGCATGTATTTTGGCGTTGGGACGTAAGAAATTGCTTCCAAATCCTAAGAAAAATTCCCAATATACTCGTAAGGGTTCGGAGCAATTTTCCATTTCCGTCACTTTCATAGTAGGTGAAGGTGAAACGGGATATGCAGACGTAACACCGCGTGGTACAAAATACAAGGGGAAGTTTCCACCTGAATATTTTCCCAAACATGATAATTCACAGGATAGGCTCGTCATCTTAGAGGACGAGTACGTTGACATGCCTACAGAATATTTCAGTTCTTGGCGTTATCCGAAACTCGTGGGCAGCGTTCCTGTTTCCATCGGTGGCAAAAATGAAAAACCGGCAGATACCGAGGATAACAGACTTTACCTTATAAAGCAGCATCTCATAAATCTGACCGCGAGCAAGGCTTTTGAAGAAGATGATCAGGAGGTTGTCTCTGAGGAAAAGGCGGCTTATGAGGCAATGAACACCTTGTGGAATTATTTCTATCCAAACAGAAATGAAAGGTTTGTCGCAAAACGGGACACATCAGGCGGTTTTGACATTTTCCTTGACGACCGCGCATCGGAACCTGTTCCCCTGGATTCCCTGAGTTCGGGTGAGATAGAGGTTTTCACACTCATCGGACAGAAAATAATCAAGCCAGTTTCAGACGGCATCATCTTCATTGATGAACCCGAACTCCATCTTCACTCATCCTGGCATCGGGGGATACTGAGAGCATTGAAAAAAATATTCTCCGGCAATCAGATTATATGTGCAACCCATTCACAGGAGATTCTGGATTCGGCATACAGCTATGAACGATTTACCCTGTTGCCGGAAGATGATCCCCGAATCCGGTTGGACAAATCAAAGGGAGGGAAATAACAGATGCCTATTGTTACGACACACCTTGAGAAGCTTCTCACTGATCGTCCTGTCGTTCTGTGGGTTGAGGATATGCTCACAAAAGAATATCTTCAGCGTGTATGGCAGCCGGAAGATCAGTTGTTTCAAATTCTGATTGCTGGAAGCACTGAAAATGTTATTGCCGTGGTTCATGATCTTCAGAAAAGCGGATACGGGCATGTTTTCGGATTTACTGACCGGGATTTTCGCGAATCAAATCGGAGCCGGTGGAACAGCCCGACCCAAGATATGCGGATATACAGACCGGATCATTTTGAGATTGAAAATTATCTGCTTGATTGGAAAGCATTGGCAGGATGCCATGAAAATATCAATCGCCACAGCAAAGCACGCACAATGATTGAAGAGCGGGCGACTCAGTATGCGGACGGGATGTTGTGGTGGATGGCCTGCCGGCAGGCGCTTTCAGATATCCATAAACGTCTGGTGGAACATTTTCCCACACATCCGAAAGTGTGCGATATCAAATCGATTCAGAATGCGGAAAATCATATCATAACGAATCATAACTGGTGGAATGATTTTCCGGCAAATAGCGCAGATATACAGAGCCTGAATTATCTCAGAAACAATCTGCAAACGGCATATAATGGTAATCAGGGCGATCTGAATAACGGAAGCTGGAAGGTGAATTTTTCCGGCAAAGAAATTTTTCGCTCAGTCCGCGGCTTCCTGTTTAATGAAAGTTATGCGAGCGCGGAAGTTATGGATACGGATCTGGCGAAATCTGTGGCAGATTGGCAGATTAATAATAAAGTACCGCCCGAACTCATTGAGTTGAGAGACTCTATAAGAACGCGTCTGAATGTTTAGCATATTGATTTTTTCTCCGTCTCAGGGATCAGGGATTTTTCACTAAAAACTTGATTATCAGCCTATAAAAATTTATAC
>JAOZLU010000673.1 GCA_029934695.1 Desulfobacterales bacterium
AATGGAATCGAAAAGTTGTGCAAATCATGGTAATATGAATTGCTGAATCGAAAAGCATATCAAATCAGATGATAGAAATTCGTAAAACTGAAGTTTTCACCAATTGGTTCAACGGTCTAAAAGATCGCAGAGCAAAGGCTCGTGTTCAAGCGCGAATTGATCGCTTGAAATTCGGTCATTTTGGTGATGTAGCACCAGTGGGAGAAGGCGTTAGGGAACTGCGTATTTTCTATGGCCCTGGCTACAGGGTTTACTTCGTGCAACGTGGACTAATGTTGGTCATTCTTTTATCTGGTGGTGACAAAAGCACCCAAAGTTCAGATATTGTCAAAGCGAAAAAGCTGGCCAGGCAGTTGGAGGATTAAATCATGACTATTAGCACTACTCGCTGGGATTCGGCAGAATATCTAAAAACAGAAGAAGATATTCAATTATACTTGGAAGCTTGTCTTGAAGAGGCTGAAGGTGACCCCTCTTTTATAGTTAACGCATTTGGAGTAATCGCTCGCGCAAAAAATATGAATCAGTTAGCCAAAGATACTGGTATGACCAGAGAAGTGCTTTATAAAGAACTGTCTCCAGAGGGCAATCCAACATTCACCACAGTGGCAAAAGTGGCAAAGGCTTTAGGTTTCAAGTTGTCCGTTCAACCCGTCGCGTAAACGAGTTGCCAGAATTGAAATGCGTTGATGAATCGAAAATCTGTGCAAATCATGACAAAATGAGTCGTGCAATGAAAAATAACCCGGCGGTTGAGCGGACGTGGTTTTCTCCGCTTCGCTCCGAAAACCACGCCGCTCACCTCTATGTTATGTGCAAAAAGGAATATATGATGTCATATTTTAATGAAATAAAAAAATTAACCAAATCAATTCCTGTATCTATTGTTGACTTTTCACAGCCAAGGGACAGGACTTCAGCCCCTACACAAGCTTCCTCTAATTTCATAACAAACAAAGAACAGGGAGACTGGGCAGAAGATTTAATTTTCAGAGCAATTAATGAAGCATCTCATAATTATGTTGCCGTCAGGTATGGTAAATCTGATGATTTAATAGCAGGAGAAAAAGGATTTGACCAATTCTATAATGAATTCCAAGATGAATTAGATACGATTGGCAAACGACCTGATTTATTAGTTTTTAAAAAAGAAGATTTTGACATTGAGCTTGGTTACAATATTAGCAAGGTCGAACATTCGGAAATAGAAGAATATGTAAAAAAAACTGTTGCAGGGTTAGAAATTCGTTCCAGTGCGTTTCTTATTGATAAATATGAAGAAGAAATGCAAAACAGAACCACAATACATCTTGACAAGGCAATGGGAGTAAAAGACAAGATATTATTGGAATATTCAGATATATTAGAACATCCTAAGAAAAAACATTTTATAGAAATATTAAACGGTTTGAACAAAAATACAATAAATGCAGTAAATTTCAGACGACCAAGTTGGTATGCGACAGACAGGTTGTCTGAATTGTCCCTGCTTTTTAAAGAGTTGAAAGAAAACATTATTATTGTTCAAAAAAGAGATTATTTAAGCATTACCCCCAAAGTAGAAGATATTAAAGTTGTTTACAAATGGACTGAAAAGTTTAATGTCCCACATTATTATTTTCAGGTGTTTTTTGATAAGTCTTACGGCATTTCTTTCAAAAATATATTGTCCTTAATAGCTGACCCCGAAAAAGAAGGTGGATATTACGAGATTGGTAAAGATACTAAGAATCAGAATAAGACAACAATAAAAATAAATACCCGAAAAACAACACAGGTTGCTTATAAAATAATTGAACCCGGACATAACAGTGTCAGGCGAGAAATGGGACGGGGAAGATTGCTTTTCTATGTCACTTTTGAGAAAGGAACAGCATATCTGGATATTGACAGTCTGAAATCACTTTTAAATATTGAGGATTTTTAAGATGATTTCAGAAAAAACATATTCCGAAAAAGTTCCTTTGACACACCGTAAAAAATTTGCTCAGTTTTTCACGCCGGAACCAATTGCTCAGATAATGGTAAATTGGCTTTTAGGAAATGACAGCGTATCCACATTACTTGAACCGGCATTCGGAGTTGGTGTTTTTTCAAGGTTACTTTTAAACAGTCAAAAGGGAGTTCAAATAACAGGATTTGATGTTGACCCTGTAATTTTTGAAATTGCAAAAGAAAATTTCAACGATTTTTCAAATGTAAATTTGTTGTTAGAAGATTATCTTTTCAATGACTGGGATAACAAATATGATGCAGTAGTTTGCAATCCGCCATATTTTAAATTCCACGATTATCAAAACAGGAGAGCATTAGAGGAAATCAAAAAAAAATTAAAAATAAATTTAAGCGGTTTTACAAATGTTTATACATTATTTCTTCTGAAATCAATATACCAGCTTAATGAAAACGGTCGGGCCGCTTATATAGTTCCTTCCGAATTTCTTAATTCTAATTATGGAAAATATGTAAAAGAATATTTATTAACATCAAATACATTAAGGCACATTATAATTTTTGATTTTAAACAGAATGTTTTTGATGATGCTTTAACCACAAGTGCAATTATTTTACTTGCAAAAGATAAGAATGATAAACAGATTTGTTTTTCTATTATAAACAATATTAGACAATTAGACGAAATATCAACGATTATTAATGTTTATCCGGATACAATTGGAAAAAACATAATAAATAAAGAAGTTCTGAATCCCAATATTAAATGGAGAGCGTATTACCAGAAACAACAAAGCCAGGAGTATAAAAATTTAAGTCCTTTTAAAGATATGGCAAAAGTGGTCAGGGGAATTGCAACAGGTGCAAATGATTATTTCACATTTAACAATAAAAAAGCAAAAAAATATTCAATTAATGAAGATTTTTTATTACCCTGTATAACCAAGTCAAAGGATGTAGACAAACCTTTCTTTACTTCAGAAACTTTTGAAAGACTTAAAAAAGAAAATGCTAATACTTATTTATTTGATGCGGGAAAAAAAGTAACGGATGAGAATGTTCTGCATTACATTGACATGGGTTTACAGGCGGGTATTCATCAAAAATATCTGACATCAAAACGAAACCCCTGGTATTTGCTTGAAAACAGACCACCTGCACCAATCTGGGTAGGTGTATTTAACAGAAATGGAATAAAATTTGTTCGTAATGAAGCAGGAATAAGCAACCTGACAGCTTTTCATTGTATATATCCGGTTAACAATTTGTTCAACAACATTGGAATTGATTTACTGTTTGCATATTTATTAACTGATATTGCAAAACAGATTTTTAATGATAACAGACGAGAATACGGAGACGGGTTAAAAAAATTCGAACCTAATGATTTAAATAATGCTCTGATGTTAGATTTGTCAATATTAGATAAACAAACGAAAAAAAGCATTTTAAATTTATATGCGCAATATAGAGAATCAATAATTAATAATGTCGAAAATATAGAATTTATTGAAAGCATAAATGAAGTTTTAAAGAAGGTTTACAAAAAATAAAACACATAACCCGGCGCTGCACCGGACGCAAAAAAGCCTGCGCCGTTGAGTTTTGGCGTTATGCGTCAATAACATACCACTGAGAAAGGAGCATGAAAATGAACATTAACCGTAGTCTAT
>JAOZLU010001163.1 GCA_029934695.1 Desulfobacterales bacterium
CAGGTATGATGGCCCTGATCCAGGGGACCAGTTTTGTCTTTATTCCCTGGCATTTGATAGGTGGAACTGCTATCTTATTCATCAGAATCTTTCCTAAGTTTCCTTCTCTTTGCTGTTCGTTTCGGAACTATGAGAGAAGTATCTCCTCCTCTGTATGTTACAAAGTCTCTCAGAGAGGAAATCTTTTTGGTTTTGCCATTTTCGTCTTTGACTGTAATCTGCCTGTAATTCATCCAGTAATCATCAAACCATTGTTCTCCTAATTTACTGAACATTCCTTTCTGATTCAGGATATCGGAAATATTATTGATACTTCCGATATTGGCAGTGTTACCGCTTCCGCCTTTATCGCTTGCAATTTTCCATTTTTCAGCAACAAAGAATTGAAAATTTTTGACAACTGAGACAATTGAATGAAGTTCTCCAATATCATATGATTTGGTTTCATCAATTGTTGAACCGTCAGTGCGCTCATAAATGATACCCAGGCAGAAGTGTCCCTGATATGCGCCGTAAGGAAACTGGATATTTTTGGTACTCGTTCTGTTTTTAAAATATTCTCCATGAGAACCGAGTGTAAAACCGTTACATACTTCAGGTTTATCAGGTTTACGATACGTTGTTTTAAGATCAACCGCAAATTTTACAGATTCATCATCTGCTTTGACAAATGAAATATCCGGGTAATAATTCTGATGTTCGGCAAGAACCAGTTTGTAGCCATTATCTTCTGCAAATTTCAATATTTTGGGGAAAAGATGTATTTCCAATATTTTAGAAACTATTTTGGTATCTGAGGAAATTGTGTAAACATTTCTGAACACATCAATAAAGCCTTTTACTGTCCATTGTCCATCATCTGTACTTGCATATTTTTTCAGGCTGTTTATAAATTCAATCAGATCAGATTCAAACTTTATTTTTTCTTTCATTCACATTTCCCTGTGATTATTTTAAAGCTACGACATCATCCGGCAGAAGACGGGGCAGCATCCTTCCAGCATGAATACCAGTTCCGTCATACCGGATCAGCTCCTTCAAAAAAACCCTGCTTCCACAGATACCCCATCTGGTCTCCC
>JAOZLU010000674.1 GCA_029934695.1 Desulfobacterales bacterium
GATGTTCGATGTTCGATGTTCGATGTTCGATGTTCGATGTTCGATGTTTGATGCTCGATGTTTGATGTTTGATGTTTGATGCTCGATGTTTGATGTTTGATGTTTGATGTTTGATGTTCGATGTTTGATGCTCAATGTTTGATGCTCAATGTTTGATGCTCAATAATCCAGTTTCCAATATCTAACATCCAGCATCAAATATCAAATATCAAATATCTAACATCCAGCATCAAATATCAATTAACAAACCCGCTCTTTGCCAGAAATTCCATGGTAATGGCGGATTGCTTGTTTTCCTGTTTTTGTGTGACAAATCGCTCGACGTATTTTCCGATCATGTCTGTTTCGATGTTGACGGAATCTCCGATGTTCTTAAAGTTTATGGTGGTGAGTTTGGCGGTATGCGGAATAATGCTTACGGTAAAACTCTCCCGGTCACAGGTGTTGATGGTCAGGCTGATGCCGTCCACTGCCACTGACCCTTTCTTTATCATATAATGTGAAAAGGCTCCTGATACGCCGATGGTGACGATGATGGCATTGCCTGCGTTTTTTCGGTGTTTTATAATGCCCATGCCGTCAATATGGCCTGATACAAGATGTCCGTCAATACGGTCAGAAAGGCGAAGTGCGCGCTCAATATTGACACGGTCTCCGATTTTTGCCCTGCCAAATGTCGTTTTTCCGAGTGTTTCAGGGGATACATCCACCTGAAACCGTTTTCCGTCAATTGCAACCGCGGTCAGGCAGGACCCGCTCACGGCAATGCTGTCTCCGATTTTTGTATGCTCAAGAACAAAATCAGCTTCCACTGTCAACTGACTGCCCTGTCCTGATGACCGTATCTCTTTTATGGAACCAAGCCCTTCAATAATCCCTGTAAACATAATTTAAAATGCCTGTTGTCTGACAAAAGATAAAGCCTGAATCCGGTGTCTGAAATTCTTTTTCGGAAACAGGTTAAATGAAATCATGCCATTGCAAAAGTATCCCTTGAATTTGGCAATATGCTGATTTTCAAACAAAATATTGACTGTCAGCAGAACAAAAATTTACAGTGTTTTTCCCCATTTTGTGAAACTGCACGGATTTAATTTAGCAACCTGTCTGAAATCATTATTAAACTCAGTCCATGCAGCTTCACAGACAGCATGAAAACTTTTCGGCCTGCCGGCTGTGTTTCTCAAATATCATATTGAATGGGACAAGCTATTTTCGTTTAATAAAAAAGCCATCATTTCCCTCCTGAAACGCCCATTATTTCCACCAAGCAGGGAAAATATAATTTTTTATTGCATTTTGCAACATTTTTTGTATTAAAATTTTCTGCACAGGGCAAAAAAAAACTGAGCCAGCTTTTTGAACCACCTCAAGCATCAAACATCCATAATAATTATTG
Organism: Desulfobacterales bacterium; assembly: GCA_029934695.1. GTDB lineage: Bacteria > Desulfobacterota > Desulfobacteria > Desulfobacterales > 4be13 > JAOZLU01. The sequence continues at coordinate 1,400 of JAOZLU010000674.1, forward strand.
CTGACTTTTGCCAAAAAGCATTATATATCTTACACAAAGACGCTGTTCGGATTTCAATTCCTCTCAGGGATTCCAAAAAATACAATTGTCAACGCCGAAATTCCCATGCATCGGCACCAGTGAACCATATTTTTCAAAAATGACAACTTACTCAGATCACCCAATCCAAGTCCCTTTTTTTGTCGGGAAACTTCTGAGCGCGTACGCTCAAAAATGTAAGAGGGATTTCACTGAAAAAGAAAAAAAGGCTGTAAGACGCATATTTTCGGATTTAAACCCTCAAAAGGATAGCATAGTTGAGAATTTTGATATTATTTCAGATTGTTATGACGATTTTGTGATTTTTTTGGGCTACCAGACTCCTGAAAAAATTGTCCAGGAGCTGAACCAACTGGTGCCTTTAAAGCAATGCACGGAAGATATGACTCTGCTGGATGCCGGTACGGGTACGGGACTGTTGGGGGAACTTATTCGAAGTATGGGATTTAAAGGCAGGCTCATTGGAGTGGATATCAGTCCCAAAAGCATTCAATATCTTCAGCAAAACAGAACCGGCATATACGACGAGGCGCAAGTGGGAGATATGACTGCTTTATCTCATATAAAAGACGCTGCTGCTGATGTGGTCGCAAGCGCGGGAGTTATCGGGCTGGCACCGAAAGAGTCATTAGATGAATTATTGCGCGTCACAAAGCCGGGAGGACTTTTAATTTACAGTCTCAGCAAAGATCATTTCGACATTGACCGATCCTGGGAAGAAAAGCACAGGAATTTTTTGATGCGAGAGGTTTGGCAGCAGGTGGAGGGATACCCCAAAATATACCCTTACTATGGTAATGAACTGTTAAGACATTCATATTTTTATCTTTTTATCTTCAAAAAAGGAAAATTGAGATTCAAAATCTGTTGAAAGAAACCCGGCTTTTTTTCGCAGGCGGAGAGCCGTCCCATTCAGGAAAAAAGCCGGGTCTTCTTTTCATCACCCGGTGCCAGCCTGAACCCTGAGGGGGAGCCTGTCGGAAGATTACGCGGTTCTGCTGGTAAATGTCCAGAATGAGGCGATGCATATTCTCAAGCTCGTATCTGGATAAAACAGAACGCCGGGCGTATATGATGCGATTCTCATTGGTGCGGAGCGTCTCGCTTATCTGTTCCATCGCCTGACGGGCTGCCCCCAAATCTCCGTACTCAACAGAAGTAAATCCTTCAACGGATCGGAGGGTTTCGAGCACGGAGGGGGTGCGGCAGACGACTAACGGCAATCCCACACTCAACGCCTGAAGAAGCGACTGGGGAACGCCTTCGGAGGCATACGAGGTGAAGAAAAAAATATCCAGGGCTGAGAAAAATCGTTCCACATTCTCCTGATGCCCCGTGAAGAACAGGCGATCCTCCAATCCTGCCTGCCTGGCTTTGTCTTGCAGGCGTTCTTTCTGAGGACCGTCGCCCACCAGAATAAATTTGAAATGATCCGCCATGTTCGTCGCGGTCTCAATAAAAAAATCCAATCCCTTCCAGCTTCTCAGCACACAAATATTCCCCACGAGAACATCTTTTTCAGATAAACTGAAATGTTTTCTGATTCGGTGCCGGTTCTCCGCAGAAAACCTGAATCGCTTCAGATCAATACCTGTAGGAACCGGAATGATTTTCCGGCCATCAAGCCCCTGCTGCATGAGATTCTCACGAATGGCCGCGCTGGTCGTCAGAATCAGATGGGGGAAATGGCGATAGCTGAATGTCGAACCAATGGGCGTACTCACATGGCGGGTGCGGATGACGAGCGGAACTTTCATCACCCGGGCTGCACACCCCGCGATCCAGCTATCCTTTGATGAGTGGGTATTGACCACCGTGGGGTGCAATCGCCCAATCAGCCGGAGCAACGAGACAAAAGAAGATATATCAGCATTTGAAGCAAATTTCACAGGCCAGACAGCAAACCCCTCTGTCTCAGCCCTCTGAAAAATCTGACTCTCTTTCGGGGCCGCCAGGGCCGTTGAAAGGCCATACTGCCTCATTCCCCTAAGTTCTTCAAGAATCCGTATCTCCTGCCCTCCCCACCCTTTGGAGCATTCTGTATGAATAATGAGCGGTGAGGAACCTCCATTCTCTTTCCTCCATTCTCTATCTTCCATCTTCTGTCCCTCTATCTATAGCTTTCAACAAAAAGATTGTCCGGAGTGCAAAAATTGAGCGGAGCGGTTTTTTGCACAGCACAGCAC
>JAOZLU010000675.1 GCA_029934695.1 Desulfobacterales bacterium
TTGATGCTTGATGTTTGATGTCCAACATCAACATCAAACATCAAATATCCAATATCAAATATCCAACATCAAATATCCAACATCAAAGAATATACCTGCTGAGGTCCTCGTCGTTTTTGATGTCCTTCAGTTTGTCTTCCACATACTTTCCGTCAATCACGACCTTTTTCTGCTTCATGTCCGGCGCATCAAAAAGAACATCTTCAAGCAGGCATTCCATGAGGGTATGAAGTCTTCTTGCCCCGATATTTTCGGTCATGTTGTTCACCTCTTCTGCAATGTCTGCGATCTTTTCAACTGCATCATCTTCAAACACGGTTTCAACGCCCTCAGTCCTCAGAAGTGCCATATACTGAAGTATCAGGGCGTTTTTCGGTTCGACCAGTATCCTTGCAAATTCTTTCTTTCCAAGGGAATCCAGCTCCACCCGGATGGGAAATCGTCCCTGAAGTTCCGGAATCAGGTCAGAGGGCTTGATCGTGTGAAACGCGCCCGATGCGATGAAAAGGATGTGATCCGTTTTAACCGGGCCATATTTGGTTGTGACATTGGAGCCTTCAACAATCGGAAGAAGATCCCGCTGGACACCTTCTCTGGAAACATCCGGACCATGCCCGTTTCCTCCTGCAATTTTGTCAATCTCATCAAGAAAAATGATCCCGGACTGTTCAACCTTTTCAATGGCCTCACTGATCACTTTGTCCATGTCAACAAGGTTCTGAGCCTCCTCCTGAACCATGATCTTCATGGCCTCCGATACCTTTACTTTCCGTCTTTTCGTATTTTTTGGGATGAGATTTGAGAACATATCTTTGAAGTTGATGCCCATTTCTTCCATGCCGACATTGGAAAATATCTCCACCATGGGCATGGATCGCTCTGAAACATCAAGGTCCACATATCGTTCATCAAGCTTTCCCTTGCGAAGCATACCGCGAAGTTTTTCCCTTGTGGAAGAAGAGGCTTTTTCAGAGGTGTCAACGATAACCTCAAAATGTGTTTCGCCCCCTTCATCCTGAAGCTGGGGTTTGGGATTCGGGAGCAGAATGTCAAGCATCCGTTCTTCGGCAATTTCCACCCCTTTTTCCTGTACTGCCTCCTGCTCCCTTGATTTGAGCATGTTCACTGTCAGTTCCAGGAGGTCCCTCACCATGGACTCCACATCCCTGCCCACATATCCCACTTCGGTGAATTTGGAGGCTTCCACTTTGGTAAACGGTGAGTCTGTGAGCTTGGACAGTCGCCTTGCGATCTCAGTCTTCCCCACCCCTGTGGGGCCAATAAGAATAATATTTTTCGGCGCGATTTCATCCCGGAGATCTCCATCAACCTGCTGACGACGCCACCGGTTTCTCAAAGCAATGGCAACAGACCGCTTTGCCTTGTCCTGGCCAATAATATATTTATCAAGTTCTTTAACAATTTCTGATGGTTTTAGGTCGCTCATATTTTACATTCAGAGATTCGGGGGATGAATTATGAATTATGAATTATGAATTATGGATTCACCATTCACAATTCACCATTCATAATTCACCATTCCCCCATTCCCCCAATCCCTTAATCCTCCAATTCTTCTACGGTTAACACTTCATTTGTATATATACATAAGGAAGCCGCTATTTTCATTGCCTCTTCCACAATAGCCCTTGTATCCAGGTCCGAATGTTCTATGAGGGCTGTTGCGGCTGCCTGAGCAGCCACCCCGCCCGATCCGATGCCGATAATCCCCTTATCAGGTTCAATCACATCACCGTTTCCTGAAACGAGGAACATCCGGGTTTCATCCGCAGCGATCATGATCGCCTCAAGACGTCTCAGATATTTGTCGGTTCGCCAGTCCTTGGCCAGTTCAACAGCGGAACGTTCCAGATTTCCGTTGTAACGGTTCAGCTTCGTATCCAGGCGCTCAGAAAGGTTCATGGCGTCGGCAGTGACACCGGCAAATCCCACGATGATTTTGTCATTGTAAATCCTCCGGACCTTTCTGGCCTTGTGTTTTATGACAACATCACTCAATGTCACCTGACCATCACCCGCTATGGCCAGTTTTCCTTTATGCCTTAAAGCAAGTATTGTTGTTCCATGAAAATTCATAATTCAGATATTGGCTTGAAACTGGAAAACTGGAAACTGGTATCTCATTTCAAGTTTCGAGTTTACGTTTCAAGTTTACGTTTGCGTTTCGAGTTTACGTTTGCGTTTGCGTTTCAAAAAGCAATCAGTGATTCAAGTTCCTTCCAGTCAGCTACTTCCGTAAAAGGATGCTCTTCCCTGTTCCACGGCTGTCTGAAAAGAACAGGGGTAATGCCAGCCTCTTTGACGAGAAAGCATGTTTCAAGCTTGTCTTCCACAAAACAGGAGATACCTTTATATAAAAGCACATCCGCCTTCTCTTCATAAGAACCTGTCGGAATCACTTCTATCCGCTCCGGATCAAGGGGCAGGAGATTCAGCATCCAATCACAGATAGGCCCTTTGTATGGCCGGGCAGTTACAAAAAGAAGGGGGCTGTGTTTCCCCAGTCTGGTTAAAACCTCGGTAGCCCCGTCTATCGGTTTTAAGGGGGCTGTGTGATTTCCATCCAGTATTTTTGTTATGATCGCTTCTATGATCTCTCTGTCAATCCCCAGACATTTTTCGAGCGTATAATGCTTAATATCTTCGTATCGGAGTCCCGTTATAAGATATTCGTCCCGTGCAATATCAAGAAATAATGTCATGGTATCAGCAAACACGCCGTCAAAATCAAAAGCCACAGATGCCGGATCAATCATAAGATTATCATTTTCCTTATATCATTTATTACCCGACAGTGGAAAGTTGCAGAAAGCTGATTCGCACAACCTCATTGAGTGGCATATACTGTCCGTAAAATATCGGATGTCAGCAATTTCAGCATGTTACGAGAACTTATGACTGCCAAGTCTGTTATTTGTCTTATGCAGTTTGCATATCGGGCACAATACACACCCAATCTCGTCAGTCGTACGTTATCATAACTTGCTGAAAGCGTGCCGGGAATTTCCCAGACTGACTGACATCTGCCGCTGAATAATTTCAGATGGTTGCGGACAGACTTTCAACTTTTTTTCAACTTTCACTGTCGAGGACACAAGTCATTATTTATGCGGCTTTTCGTGTTTTTTTCTTCAGCCTGCTGACACGGCGTCTGTAAATTTTCGCCATTTTTGCATCATCTGCTTCCTGTGCAGATTCCTGCTTTACTTTCATCACTTTGATTTTTTTCTTTATATCCCGGACTGAGGAATCTTTTTGCCTGACTGCGTCATCTTTAATTCCCTTTGCCTTTTTAATGTCACTGATCAGCTCTGCCTTGTTCATTCCGTGAACACCTGCAATTTCAGGAATTTCCATGGCCACGTCTCTCAGTTCCTTAGCTGTCATTTTTTCCAGAGGTTTTTCTTTGGTTGCCTTTTTTTTACCGCCCATACTCAATAAATCTCCTTTTCCATCTGTTTACAAATTTTAATATGAACTTTTAAAAGAAAAGGAGTTTAAACTGTTTTTTTTTCTTATGTCAATAGTTAGTTGACATATTTATATGAAATTTGATGTTTGATGTTTGATGTTTGATGTTTGATGTTTGATGTTTGATGTTT
>JAOZLU010000676.1 GCA_029934695.1 Desulfobacterales bacterium
CCTGTGCAGGCGGTCAGAGTGGGAGCATCAGCGTTCATCCGCGTTCATCCGCGGTCTGCAGGGATCACAGCTGTCTGAAATCTTATGCAGCCACAAAATCCGTTAGAATCAGCAATATTAAGAATCAAACCTGTTGGAGGGCCAGATAAAAATATGAATTTTTTTTCTTATCTGATACCCCTGATCTGATTTTATAATTTACTGATTTCCGTTTGACAACACAAAACAAACTCTTGTATGATGCTTGTCAATATACTCAAAAACAACACCTTGCAGTGATGGAGCTTCAAGGACGGCCCCTGAGTTCAACCGTCAGCCCGGCATATTAACGAGTAAAGTTTATAAGCTATGCTATCGAACAAGGTGCTTTGTTTTGCAACATGCTGGCAGAATTAAAAAGAAAACAAAGTGGACAAGTGCTATGCTGAAAGATAAAACTGAAATTCTGATTGTGGGCGCGGGAATCGTCGGACTGACCCTTGCCCGCGCATTGGTGAGGAAGGGATTCGATGACATCGTGATTCTTGAAAAAGAATCCGAGCCTGGAAAACACGCGTCCGGGCGCAACAGCGGGGTCCTCCACGCGGGTATTTACTATGCGCCTGACAGCCTTAAAGCCAAATCATGCGTGAACGGCAACCGGCTTTTAAATGCATATTGCAGGGAAAAAGGGCTGCCACTTCTGGAAGCCGGCAAAGTGATCATCACACGCAGCAGAGAGGAAATTCCTGTCCTTGAGGAGCTTTATCAGCGGGCCAGGGCCAACGGGGCCAAAGTGGAAATCATTGATGAGAAACAACTGGCCCGCATTGAGCCGAATGCAAAGACCGTTGAAAAAGCACTCTTTTCCCATTATACTGCAATGGTGGATCCCAAAATGGTACTCAGAAGCATCAAAAGGGATTTGGAGGCCAGCGGAAAAGCGGTGATAGTCAGTGACTGTGCGTTTACAGGGCTGAAAGGATCGAAAACCGCAGTCACGGGCAAAGGTGAGATCGCTTATGAAATCTTTGTGAACGCCGCAGGCGCATACTGCGACAAAGTGGCCCACATTTTCGGGGTCGGACAGAATTACCGCATCATTCCCTTCAAAGGCATCTATTGGAAGCTGAAAAAAAATCTTCCTTACACGGTAAACGGCAACATTTACCCAGTGCCGGACATCCGCAATCCGTTTTTGGGGGTTCATTTTACCCGCAGTGTTCACGGGGATGTCTATTTGGGCCCCACCGCGATTCCTGCTTTCGGTCGGGAGAATTACGGTGTGCTGACCGGCATTGACAGGGAGGGTTTTTCCATTATTTTTACGGATGCTGTCTTATTTTTCCTGAATCCGAAATTCCGGGAAGTAGCACTTGTTGAACCGCGGAAATATCTCAAACCGTATTTTTTCAGGGATGCGGCAAAGCTGGTGAAGCAGCTTGATCCCGGGGATATCGAACCCTCAGACAAGGTGGGTATCCGCCCCCAGCTCGTTGACTGGTCAACAAAAGAACTGGTCATGGATTTCATGGTCACTGCCGACGGCGAGACCATCCATATTCTGAACCCTGTTTCCCCTGCCTTTACCAGTTCGATGGACTTGGCAGACACCATCGTGCGTGAGCATTTCGGAGGTTGAGGGGGGGGGCAAAACAAAGCCCCTGCGAAGTATGCGTTCCCAAGCGGCGGAGCCTGGGAACGAGAGTGAGGCATGCGCCTATGAATTAAGCTGATTATAACGGACTCAGGGGAGCCCTGTGAATACTTTTTGATAACCACAGAGAGCCGCAGAGGAGGCACAGAGAGCCACAGAGTTCTTACTGTTTTCTCTGCGGTTCTCTGTGGTTTTTACGGTCCCCTTAATCCGTTATAATCAGGAATTAAGTATCTTCTTGGCACTTTCGTCATTGACATCCGAAACATGCGGAATACCTGTTTCTCTTGCCGTCTCCCTGTTGCCGGAAAAGATATCGCTGCGCGAAATCTTGTTCATGGAGAATTTTCTCGCACCTGCCATCAACTGCTGCAATCCGCATGAAAGCTTGTCAGCGAGTGTATAGAAAGCAATCGCACCATAAGGAATATGTTTCATCTCATCCTTGCCCACTTTCTTCTCCACATCAAAATATGAGGCAAAAATTTCTTTGGCACTGCTTCCCACCCGCTGAACTGTTCTGGGAAGTTCAGACCAGTGACTGTTGACTTCCGCCCTTCTTTCGGGAAAAAGAGCACCTTCGATATTTGATCCTACAAACCCCGGAATCATGATCGCCCTTCCCATGCACACGAGCTTTGTAAACGGTGCGCCCAGCGCAAGTGCCTTGAATATATGATCTTCAAGTGCAAAACCGCCTGCAAAAGACATATCAACAACATCAAGGCCCTTGGCTGCCAGTATGCTGGCGTATTCATAAGCTTTTGAATGAAGGTTGATTGAGGGGACACCCCAGCTCTGCATCATATTCCATGGGCTCATTCCTGTACCGCCGCCGGAACCGTCCATTGTGAGAAGATCAAGTTTTGCATCTGTGGCAAATTTTATTGCCATGGCCAGTTCTTCCATACCATAAGAACCGGTCTTGAGGGTGACTCTTTTGAATCCGAGGCTGCGAAGATACTCAACATTGCTCATAAAATCCTCACGCACCTGGGCCACAGTGTCCAGATTTGTTCCGCCCAGACGGCTGTGACGGGCAAAGGATTTGATTGAGCCGTTTTCAAATGCCTGCTGAACTTCGGGCACTGTGGGATCCGGGTCAACAACATAGCCTCTTTCTTTGAGGAAAATGGCATAATCAAGGCTTCTCACCTGGATTTCGCCGCCAATGTCCTTGGCTCCCTGGCCCCATTTCAGTTCAATGATACATTTGTCGCCATATTTTTCAGCGACAAATTCCGCCACGCCGTTACGGGTATCCTCGACATTCAACTGCACAATGATAGCGCCGTAACCGTCATAATAACGAAGATATCCGTCTATTCGCCGCTCAAGTTCTGGAGATTTTTTGATTTTGCCCTTTCTTTCGGAACTGGAGCTTATCTCCGATTTACGATCAACCCCGACAACATTCTCACCGATGACCACAGGAATCCCGACCAATGCACCGCCTACTGCAAAGGAATTCCAGTATTTTTCAGCGACAAATGTCGAACCGAGCGCGCCTGTCATCAGCGGGATGCGGACTTTGGTCTTCACCTCCTTGCCGAATTCAGTTTCAAGGCTCACATTCGGAAAAATACAGTCATCAGGACTGTTGCTCATATCGTCGCTCAAGCCGGAAGCTCCGTAAGCATATCCCTGAACTCTGAGCGAATTATATGAAACGCCGACATGGTTCGTGTTGTTGGCACCTGCTGTCACTATGCCGAAACTTCTCGGATAGAGCAGTTTACGACCGACGAGACTCGAAAGCCAGGTTTCGCACTTGCCCTGGCAGTCGGCCCGGCAAAGTGTGCAAAGACCGGACTCAGCCGGATTTCCTCGATTAGAGGTTCCCAGTACATCATTGCTTTTTGAAAATCTCATTTATAAACTCCTTCATTCTATTTAGTTGTCAGTGAAAAAAAGCTGATTATAACGCTTTTAGGGAGGCCTGAAATCAGCCCTGCATCGCACCTTTTTAACCACAAAGGACACAAA
>JAOZLU010001164.1 GCA_029934695.1 Desulfobacterales bacterium
CATCAAACATCAAACATCAAACATCAAACATCAAACATCAACTTTAATGCCGAATGAACGATTTAAATTCAAACAGTTCCACCCAATCAGCCATGAATGACCAGCTATCTGACCCCACAAAACCGCTTGCAATGTCCGATAAGATTTTTTATCGTTTCAGCACATTTATTCATGATGAACTGGGAATAAAAATGCCTGAGGCCAAAAAGACTATGCTTCAGGCCCGTCTTCAGAAAAGGCTGCGTAATCTGGGAATAAGCAGTTTCAAAGAATATTATGATTATGTATTCAGTTCCCGGGGCTTGGAAGATGAATTGGCGAATATGATTGATGTGGTCACGACCAATAAGACTGATTTTTTTCGGGAACCTGATCATTTTGATTTTCTGGTTCAGAAAATATTGCCCCGGATAATCCGGAAAAAACAATCGGCATCTGTTCAGTTTCCTTGCATATCCGGACTGGAAAACCCGCTTTCTGTCCCGGCAAAAGCTTTCACGTTCTGGAGCGCAGCCTGTTCCACAGGAGAAGAACCCTATACGCTGGCAATGGTCCTGAATGACTTTGCTGTCCGGTCTCCAAGTTTCACTTATACAATCCTTGGCACAGACATCTCAACAGAAGTGCTGAAAAAAGCAAGGCTCGGAATATACGATTATGAGCGAGTGAAACCTGTCCCGATGATGTTAAGAAAAAGATATCTTTTAAAAAGCAAAGATGAAAGCAAGAAGCTTGTGCGGATCGTTCCCGAACTCAGAGCCGCTGTCACGTTCAAACGGCTCAATCTCATGGAAAGTTCCTTCTCTGTTCAGAATGCAATAGACATTATTTTTTTGAGAAATGTCCTTATTTATTTTGACAGACCCACTCAGGAATCCGTGCTGACACGCCTTTGCGAGCATCTGGACCCGGACGGTTATCTTTTTGTGGGACACTCTGAAACACTGAGCGGCCTGAATGTCCCTCTGATACCGGTGGCATCCACGGTTTATAGAAGGGGTGAATGATGAGTGGTAGAATGATTGTTCTTAGGCAGTTTCAAACATCAAGCATCAAACATCAAGCATCAAACATCAA
>JAOZLU010000677.1 GCA_029934695.1 Desulfobacterales bacterium
GGTGTCAGCAAGAACGCTGGCGATTTTGACAGAGAGGCTGTGGTTCAGAAGTTCAACGATGCTCTTGTGGCAGGCACAAAACTGACCGTAAAAGCTATCGTGGCAATCAAGTCTGCGGTTGGTCATAAGGAGGAAGCTGTTAAACTCCAGCAATTACTGAAAGACTTGGAGAATGATGAAGGAAAAATGAAGGATGAAGGAAAAATGAAGGAAATTTTTGATCAAATCAATAAAGCAGCAGAGTCTGTTAAAGAACTTGATTTGGAGAAGGATGCAGAAGGAGCGGAAGCCCAAAAATATTTGGGAGGTTCTCTTTTGAATATTAGTCTTGCAGGCTGGCTTGACAAGAAATGTCTTGAGTATGGGAAGTTGCTTGTTGAGAAACTTCCATACGAGATAAAAGCAAAGCCCATGGAGATAGGAAAATTGAAGCCCGTATTAAATCTTGCCAAGATGGCTGTCTCGGAGATGCCGAAACAGATAGGGAATGCCGGGGAAGTTCTTAAAAAGGTTGCTGACTATGCTGGTACAAAGGGGATACCTTTTCCATCAGAAGCGGAAAAAAAAGAGGCGCTTAAAGATGAAATGCCAGTTAATTCAGACAAAGAGTTAGTTAATGAGTTAAGTACCTGACCAATAATTTTGAAGAGGTAACACTCTGAAAATTCAGAATTAAACCCCATAAAAATGTTACAAAACTTTTGCACAGGTACTTATGACGATCAATATGAACCCCGGCTTTTTTTGGCAAGTTGGCTTTCCGAAAAGCCGGGATTCAGAAGTTTTCAAAATTTATGAAGTCTTAACTAAAGAGTCAAATGGATAAACATCCATGAAAGGTTTTTTTACGGCCGGATTATGAAATCTTTATCCCATGGTAAATTAAGGAGGTATTATGAAAATTGTTAATAAATTTCAGACAGTTGTGTGTGCGTTATTGGTAATGGCAGTATTGCAATTGCAAGCCCCGGATTGTGCAGAAGCGCAAAGGTCTCTTGACGGTGTAATGTATGCAGGGGTGTGGTGTCCGACAACAGAGACAACTGGAAATTTTGATGCTGCGGCCAAGGAAGTTTTTGAAAAAGACCGAGTTGAACTGAATAAGTCTGTTTTTGAGCTACTCAAAAAGGAATATCCCATTATTATCAAAAAACTCGGTCTGTATTTTGATGAAAAATTGGATGCTGACAGTTCCAAACGTTCCAGACTGTTTACTATCGTGCTTTCTCGTGCCACAGATACTGTAAAAGAGTATCGTGTAAAAGGTAAGTATTTTGAGCAGCATTTTTTTGATATAACCATATCCCTTGTAATTGTTAATTCCAATACATCTGTTGTGGAATACTCTCGGGTGTTAACAGGTGAATTGCCTGTTTTAGAGAAGATAAGATTAACGGATGAGAAAAAGAAGGAATATTTTCTAAAAGCCTTTAAAAAAACAATCGTTAGTCTCATGAAAAAGGCAGCAAATGAGTTCAAAACAATGTACTCTGATGAAGAACCGCTTTATTACTTTCAGGTAACGCATATCAAGTTAAAAGATGATGCCAAAGAGGTTCTGAAAGAGTATGAACACGATCTTATACAGTTTTTGCACGATGCCTTAGTTCTCAGAGCCAGAGAGGCTGGGATAGAAGTTCGTTTTCTTCCGCCGGAATCCAAATGGAACACGGAGATATGGGAAGTATTTGAAAAAAACTTCGATGTAAAGGTTGGTGAAGTAAAACACGGAAATGAGAAGAGAGAGTCCTTAATAACTAGGGGAAAATATCTGACTATTTCCACTATTGTACAGAAAGCTAAAAAAGTTCTTTTAAAAGAATCCGCTATTATTCAGGAAGGAGAGGCCATAGAGGCATATTATTCATATTTGGTTTATACAGCCGCAGCCGTTGTCCAGCGTGATAAGGCTATGAAAAAAGTTGATGTTCTTCCGAAAAAGGGAAGCAAAAAGGTGGCTAAGGGAAGCGGAGAAAAAACTTTGCATTATGTTAAAGGTTCCTCTTCAAATTCAGATATTTTTCTGTTTTTGGACGCTGCCCAGCAATCTTTAGGGGATTTAAGCAAAGAGCTTATAGAATTGTGTAAAAAATCAATGGACGAGTTGATAAATAGTTAGAGCGGGTTTGACCTTGGTTTTGGCCAGTTATCAGAATCATGATTCATGAGAATCAAGGTTATCCAAATTTAACTAAAACTGATAATTCCAAGATACATATAAAATGTTGACATTCTTTAAATAGCTGAAAACTGAAGATGAAAATGCTCACGGAGCAGAGCTTCCAAATCATGGTCTCTTCTGATTTTTCGCATTATCTGCGTCACGGACATTTTTAAATACAGGAGCCTTGGAATTATCAGTAAAATGTTTTTCGTGGCAACTTAATCTTAACTTAAGGAGATGAATATTATGAAAAGGTTACTTTCAATTATCGTTATCATGGGCTATGTGATTTCACTTACAGGATGTATTACGGGGAGCGGAGCAATCAAGGGAGACAACAAAACCTCATTGAGTGTTGGAGAAGGAGAAAGCAAAACCTCATTGGCTGTTAAGACGGGAGAAATCAGTTATTTCGGGAATGCACTTGATAGCAGTTCAGAGGAAGAGGCTATATTTGAGGCAAAGTGGTCTGCCATCAAACAAGCTTTGAAGGAAGTTATTGGTGATGAGGCAGTGGGAAAAGGTGATTTGATAAAGGAAAAGTTTAGGAAAGAGCAAGATAACTCCAAATTTTTGGGTGATTGGAGGAGACTATATGTTCGCAAGGAGCATGGGAAATATAAGGCCGAGGTAAATGCAGCCATTGACATGGCTGCTTTAAGGAAAGAGGCTCAGGATATTATAAAAAGCTCAGGCGGAGGAGTAAAACCTACAATAGCGATAAAAATATCCAGAGACAAAGACAAAGACAAAGGCAACCAATTTGTAGGAAAATTAGGTGAACTATTTAAGGATTATGGATATGGCCTCGTTAAGGATAAGAACAACGATACGAACAACGATACGAACAAGGATACGATCACGAGTAAGCATGAGTTAATGATAAATATTAACTCAAGTGAGAAAGACTTGAGTAAGATGGAAATAGACGAGTTGTTTCGTAAAACAGATGCTGATTATCTTGTAGAGTTTTCTTCGATTAAGTACATAGACAGGGGAATAAACAAGATAACCGGAAAGCATGATGCAGCTTTAAATTTTACTATAATAGTAAGTAGTATGGAAGAAATTTTAGCTCAAACAGATGCTATGGTAAAATATTCTGATAAACATGATGTTCTGGAAGAGCTTCTTTATAAGAAGGCAGCTAAAGTAGTTTTTAATAAAATCAATTCTCATATCATTAACAGTTGGGAAGCAAAACTCTTTACCGTAAATATCGGTAATGATATCGGCGAAGATGAACGTGATGATATTCTTGATGTGTTAGGTGGGGTTTTAGGTGATAATAGGCCGAGAGAAAAAGACGGTAAAGCTTTCTTCAAATTAAGCAGTGGCAATGTCATTGATCTTGGGAAAAGGAGAGCTATCAGAGAAGGGATCAAGGAAATTTACAGAAGCAAAGGATTAAGTGATGATATTTCCGTCAGGTGTAGAAATAACACCGTAACAAT
>JAOZLU010001165.1 GCA_029934695.1 Desulfobacterales bacterium
GATGTTGGATGTTGGATGTTGGATGTTTGATGTTGGATGTTACGAGTCAAATATCTGACTATTTGCCCTAAAAAACCCGTCGCTGCACCAGCAGTGGTTTTTCCTAAAGCTTAAAACTTAAAACCTTCATATAAAAATATGAAAAAATTCCTTTTGTATTCAATATATATTTTAGCTGTATCTGCTTTTTTCATTTATCTTCTGTTTCCGTCAGATGCGGTAAAAAAATATATCGCATTTAAAATAAATGAAGCCAATCCGGATTACAGCATAACAATTGACCGGATAAAGCCGGATTTCCCCCCGGGCCTGAAATTTTATGGCGTAAATCTTTCACATAAGGATAATCCGGCCATTATAGCGGAATGGATAAAAATAGCCCCCAGACTTTTGACGCTTTTCCGTCCCAAAATGGCGTTTTCATTCAAAGGGAGATTGTATGAGGGAATGACAGAGGGCGAGGCGGTCATTACAAAATCAGATGCAGAAAAATCGGTTGTCACCGAAGTGACAATTAACGCCAATCTGTCCGCACTTGAGATGAAAGATATGCATGGAATACAGGATCCGTCCAAATATAAACTGTCGGGAATGCTTGACGGAAAAATAACATACAGCAGGAAAATATCTGATGAAACGGTTGACATCAAGCTTACTGCGTCAGGCTGTGATATTAAGATATTATCGCCGATTTCTCCTGAAATGGGATTTTTGGCCTCTGTTTTCAGTGTGGACAGCCTGCCCTTCAAGAGTATTGATGCCGACCTGGAAATCAAAAATAATAAGAAAATTCAAATAAAAGAATTTGTAATAAAGGGAAACCAGATAAGCGGCAATATTTCAGGAACTGTTGATCTGAAGACCCCCCGGGACAGGAGCGTTTTAAACCTTGCCGGAGCAATCAGACCGTATCCCTCATTTCTTGCAAGTTTGGGAAAAGCAGCGACATTGCTTTTCAAAAAACCCCCGGGGGAAAACGGATTTCCCTTCAAAATCGGCGGCACTTTTAAACGCCCCCGTCCTCAGCTGTCTTTCAAATAGCAGGGGATCAAACATCAAACATCAAACATCAAACA
>JAOZLU010001166.1 GCA_029934695.1 Desulfobacterales bacterium
TCTTAAAAAATCATTGATCCGATTCAGTCTCTTTTCAGAAATCACCGTCTCAGGCGTCAGTGAAAAAAGGTTGGTTCCCAAAGAAAACTGTTCCTCTGCTGTCACCTCGAATAACCGGTACCGCTTCTTCAAAATATCAAGGGAAGCTTCCTCAAAGGCAGGGGGATGGATCAGCGCAATATTTTTGCCCAGCAGATTAAAAGCCACATCCAGATGCAGAAAATCAGGTTTAAGCTCAAGGGGCTGCACCTCAATATTCAGTTTTTCCCCGAACCATTGAAGCCCTTTCAGATCTGTCCGCTGGCTCAGTCCCACATACAGAACATCTCTGTCCAGAATAATGTCCCCGCCCTCCACAATTCCCTTATCAGCCTGTAGCAAAGGGTTTTCAATTTCCGCCAAAACACCTTTCACATTCGGCCCCGGCCTGTTTTTCATGGAGCATATCACCAGCGTGTCATGAATCACAGTGAACGCATCACGAGCAAAGGGCCTGTTCATATTGCCAGGCTCCCGGTCATATCGGAAGACCTGAACGTCATAATTTTCAAGCGTTTCCACAAATCGCCCATATTGTTCGACAAGCAGATCATGACGCGGCGGGTCATGCTTGAAATAATACTGCTGCACACTGTTGACAGGTTCATGCAGTTTGAAATTGTCAATAAACCCCAGCAACACCGCCCGCAGCGGAGCCGTTTCAGAATTCACATAAACTTGCATACGCCACACACTCCTTTCACAGATCAGACAATTGCATAAAAATGTAAGCTACCAATAAATCTGACTGCACATTACAATTATCCTGTGAAGTTGGCAAGGGTGCACAGAATCTCTTATGCCTATTTATGACACCTTCAGAAATATCATAACACTTTTATATGATAATAAATTTGTTATTTCAAAGGGATGGGAATATACTCCCGGAACATGAAAAAAGTAGTAAAAACCTACCCCTGAATACTGTTTTCACCCTATTGATTTCTTTTCCGGAAATTCCCTGCCTTTTGGTCATCCTGTTTTCACAGCATCCGAGGGCACGTTCAGCCACAATATGTCGCAGTTTTCGAGATTTA
>JAOZLU010001167.1 GCA_029934695.1 Desulfobacterales bacterium
AGACACAAAGACCGCAAAGCTGCAGAACTCTTGTCATCATTTCAGTTTCTGCCATCTGCTTTCACAAACACCCTTAAGAATACGGATAAAATTTGATCAGGAAACGCTGTTCATGGAAACAAACCTTAAAAAAGTCAAATATGCCCGCACGTCCCAGCAGGTTAAACGAAACTCCGATTTTTGAGGAAAAACCGATCGGGACCGTCAGACGATGTTTACCCACCTGAATCATAAGATCATGCAGATATATGGGAATAAAAGCCCCGTTTCCACCTGAACATATTTACGGTATCCTTCAGTATATGAAAGACCCATCTGATCGGCAACCTGTGCGCTGAACACACTGTATGTTGCACCGCTGTCAACATAGGCTCCCACGGGATACCACCCTTCCTCATAAAAAATTGACAGATTCACAATGGGAAATTTCAGACCTCTGAATGTTTTATAATTATATATCACAGCAGACATAAAAGCTCGTCTTCCATAGGAACAGACAAAACAGCAGGTGTGACATTCGGACAAGATTTCCTGGCAGCCTGATCAGCTTCCCGCCTTGTGCCTGCAACTGCCACAATATTTCCGTTTACCACGGCTACTGATCTGCCTCCGTATTTTTCAATCAGTTCCTCAAAATGTTCTGTGTACCAGTTGTCCAATGCTTCCAAATCCGGTATTTCCTGTACTTTCCGAGTCATTTTTGCTGGTCACTCCTTTTTTTCATCATATTTATAACTGCTCCCAGAAGCATACCGTACTGTTTGCAATCTCAATGGCTTTGGTCTTCGGATATTCGTTCATGCGGGCGAGACAGTCCTGTTTTGTCTTTTTATGCACTTTTCTTATTTCAGGAATTTCAGGGAAAAAAGCCAGTATTCTGATCTTAAAAAAACCTCCGTCGCAATAAAATTCAGTAATAAAAAGGCTCTGTTCAAAATAAATGAACGAATGATCCCCTGTATAACCTGCCAACTCACATTCCTTTGGCACAAAAAAACACTCACCCCGAACCGGTCGTCACACCGATTACTCAAAACCTGATCTTGTGCTTCCTGATATTTTCTTCAGCTTTATA
>JAOZLU010000678.1:0-1311 GCA_029934695.1 Desulfobacterales bacterium
CCCATCGGCAAGCGTCTTCGGGAAGACCTCCGCCCCTGTCACGGCGAGTGGATTGAAGGGGATGACCTCTCGCAACTCAGCGAATATCCTGAAAAGAAGCTCTTTACCCGGAATACAGAGGGACTCTGCCCTGCATGTCGCCTCTTTGGAACCGGCGCGTACAAAGGCAGACTCCGCTTCGGATTCGCCAAACTGGAAAATGATCCCAAATGGCTGATGAAAAACTCGGATGGTCCATCACACGGCGGCCCGCTCACCCTGCCCTTGCTGGAGCGTCCCCGCCCCACTTGGTCCATGCCGGATGACACCCTGAACAGACTCAAGAAAGACGGGAAGCAGGAGCCCAAAAAACAGAAGGGTAAGAAAGGCCCCCAGGTCCCTGGCCGCAAGTTTTATGTCCACCATGACGGATGGAAGGAAATCAACTGTGGGTGTCATCCTACGACCAAGGAGAACATTGTCCAGAATCAGAATAACCGCACGGTCGAGCCGTTGGATAAAGGGAACACATTTTCCTTTGAAATCTGTTTTGAGAATCTCAAACCTTACGAACTTGGGCTGCTGCTATATACCCTGGAACTGGAAAAAGGGCTTGCTCACAAGCTCGGCATGGCCAAGCCCATGGGATTCGGAAGCATTGATATCGAGGTTGAAAATGTCAGCCTGAGAACTGATTCCGGCCAATGGGAAGATGGAAATGAGCGAATTTCCGAATGGACAGACAAAGGCAAAAAGGATGCAGGTAAATGGTTCAAAACGGATTGGGAGGCGGCTGAACACATAAAGAATCTGAAGAAGCTCCTTTTTCTTCCCGGGGAAGAGCAGAATCCCCGCGTTATTTATCCGGCCCTGAAGCAGAAGGATATTCCTAACAGCAGGCTTCCCGGGTATGAGGAGTTGAAGAAGAACCTCAATATGGAGAAACGGAAAGAGATGCTGACGACCCCTTGGGCCCCCTGGCATCCCATCAAAAAATAAGATGCCTGCGAATTCCCGGAAATATGACAGCGGATTTAAAGGATTGAACGGATATCATTTTCCCAAAAAATGACAGCGGATTTAAAGGATTGAGCGGATATCCGTTTCATCCTTTGATCCGTTGTCATATTTCCTACAAATATGTCGCCCCTACGGGGCTTTAATCCTTTCCTCTTCTTTGTGTCCTTTGTGGCTTTGTGTGAGAAAAACAAAAAATTTTTGTCACATTTTCAGCACAGAACACGACTAAGTATGCAGAGAAGGGAAACGCCCTCCTTTTCTTTGTGTCCTTTGTGGCTTTGTGTGAGAAAAACAAAAAATTTTTGTCACATT
>JAOZLU010000678.1:1411-3608 GCA_029934695.1 Desulfobacterales bacterium
TTCTTTGTGTCCTTTGTGGCTTTGTGTGAGAAAAACAAAAAATTTTTGTCACATTTTCAGCACGACATACGACTAAGTTTGCAGAAAGGGAAAAAACATATCTTTTTACTCATAAAGGAGGTTGCCATGAAAAAAACATTTATCGTCTTTGTTCTGTGTATTCTGATTTCCTGCCCGGCCGCTGATGCAGGGGGACTCAGCAAGGCTGGGGATGCTGCCGGACATCTCTACACTGCCTATTCAGGCTACAGCGATGCTGCAAACGGAGAGGACAACAGCATTGAGGGTGCTGTTCAGGACGGTGCCGCAGCAGGGGCTGTTGTGGTTTACGGCGTGGGTTCTGCCGCTGTTTCAGGGGCCGGCGGATTGGCCGGATATGCCGGGGTTGCCTCGGCCGTTTCCAGCCTGGGATTGGGCAGCGTGACCACGGCCGCGGCCAGTGCTATGGGGAGTTCCGCAACCGGAGCTGCTGCCACTGCTGTTGTCACCTCGGCAGTCGGCGGTCCGGTGGTCATGGGGGCAATCATCATCGGCGGAGCTGCAGGCATCTCCTACGGAGTCTATAAAGGCGGGCAGGCCATCTGGAATTATGAATGGTGAATTATGAATGGCGAAGGATAATTTATAATTTATAATTCATAATTCATAATTCACCATTTAGGATAGGAGAGTTGCCATGCCAGCTACACTTTACCTTGAAACTTACGGTCTGTCTCTGAAAAAAACAAGCGGGATGCTGAGGATAGCGAGGGACCAGGAAACCCTTCAGGAGATTTCAGCTCTGAAGGTGGCGTCTGTGGTGGTCGCTGCTGAGGGCGTGAACCTTTCGGGCGGGGCGGTCCGGGTCTGTATGGAGAACAATATTCCGATATTCTTCTTTCCGGATCTGAAAGGGAAGTCCTCTGTGCTCGCACCGGTTGAATCGAGGTGGCCCGAGCGTCAGGCTGCCCAGATCCGCTTGCAGGAGAATCCGGATACGATCCTGAATCTGAGCCGGGCCTTTGTCACGGGCAAGGTCAGGAACCAGTTGTCCCTGATGAAGTATTTCAAGGGGGCCGGAAGAAAAAAGGATCGTATTTTTGCATCCCGGATGGATGAATACGAGGGAAAGCTGCCGAGGATCATGGGCGAGCTGAAAAACATGAAGCCCATAGAGGACCTGCGGCTGATGCGGGACCGTGTTTTCAGTGCAGAGGGTCGGGCAGCGATTCCCTATTGGAAGGCGGTCAGGTCCCTGGTTCCGGAGTCCATGAATTTCCCGGGCCGGGTGAGGCAGGGGGCGACTGATCCGGTGAACAGTCTGCTCAATTACGGGTATGCGATTCTCGGGACAAAGGTGCATCAGTGCATCCTTGAGCACGGTCTTTCCACTTATTTCAGTTTTCTGCATACGCCCCAGCGGGGCCGGCCCAGTCTGGTTTATGATCTCATGGAGGAGTTCCGGGCCTGGGCGGTGGACCGGGTGGTCCTCGGGATGATCGGAAAGGGCCGGTGTCCTGAGATGGATAAGCAGGGGAAGATCAGGTTGGAGGATCGGCGTTTCCTGATTCAGCGTCTTGAAAAGCGGTGGGCAACTGATGATCTGCTCCGTATGGTCGGGGATCAGATCACTGTGATGAGGGGGTTGCTGGAAAAGGGAGAGGATTATCGGCCGGTGGTTTACAACAGCCGGTATTCCAGCGGGAAGAGCGGCCTGAAAAAAAAGACTTGAAAAGGTCTTGACATGGGCCGGGAAAGGGGCTATGTTCTTCTGATTATAATATCAGATCAGAGGGAATATGGCCCTTATCCCGGGAATATCCTGTATTTCAGGGGATCGGGCCTGTTTTCCGAATCGGATGTGGGATTGCTCCGGCCCTGCCTTATTTTCATATAAGACCGGCTTATCCGACTATTTCCCTAATATGACAGGGAAAATATCTTCCCGGACTTTTCACCGGGATGGTATAAGAACAGGGAACCAGAATCATCTGTTCCCTGACCACTGGAAAGTTTTTCATATCAGTATGTTGAATCCTGTCACCCCTGGGGCACGGAGGGATTTCCAAATATCCGATCTGATGTTCGTAATCACCGGCTTTTCCAGCCAATGGCTTGAGATGATTTAAGAAACTTGTGACTGGCTTTTTCTGGTAAAATGGATTTTTGTATAATATCCTGTTGTTGGAAAAGCCGGTTTTATTTGATGTCACGGAAC
>JAOZLU010001168.1 GCA_029934695.1 Desulfobacterales bacterium
CGAAACGATTTACAGACACTTTCCCGCATTCGGGTGAAAGAAGCAAAAATTTTGCTTGACAACGGCTATTTTAACGGCGCATATTATCTGCTCGGGTACGCGGTTGAATCTGCGCTGAAAGCCTGTATAGCAAAAAAAGTCATGCGGCATGATTTTCCGGACAGACAACTGACAGCCGGCAGTTACACGCATGACCTCAACCATTTGATCACCACAGCCGGATTAAGAGACGAATTAAACAATGAAATCCGATCTGATCCGGATTTTCAAAGTTGCTGGCTTGTTGTCAGAAACTGGTCGGAACAGTCCCGTTATGTTCACGGGACTTCGGAGGCTGAGGCGGGGAGTCTTTATTCGGCCTGCACAGCCCGGGGAAAGGGGGTTTTATCATGGATCAGGAGATATTGGTAAAAGGGCCTTTGACAAAGGAGATGATCCGTGAAGGCAAAAAATTTGTCCGCTATGTGGATGAACTGTCTGATTTGGATGTCCATGCCTATTTCTGGATGTACTATGCCGAGGCAGATGACTGGCGTCTGGTGATTGCCTCTCCTGATGTGCAGACAAAAGGGCCTTTGGAGGTGTATAAGAAATTGCAGGCTGTTTTTGCAAAGATTCCCGAAGGCCGGATTCTTATGACTCTGGAGGATGTGACACCACTCGGGACATACAACAGCGTCGTAAAAGCCCTGAAGAAGACCTTTAAAAAGTCACAGAAGGGGATAAGGTTGAAAAGATACGGACTTGACGGGTATTTTATGGAAGATGGGTATCTTTACGAGGTTAAAAAAAAGAGGTGAGTTTATCCTTTGGCATCCTTATATTTGTCAGTTCACACTTTGCAGCAGACAACATGAGCAACACGGAAAAGTTGCTCGCGGGGATTGGCAAATCAATCCGAAACATTGCTCGCGGGGGATTGACAAATCCCCCGCACTGCACCACGGTTCGGATTTGGCAATCCGAAATATTGCTCGCGGGGGATTGGCAAATCCCCCGCACTGCCCCACGATTCGGATTTTATTCGGCCTGCACAGCCCGGGGAAAGGGGGTTTTATCATGGATCAGGAGATA
>JAOZLU010000121.1:0-4284 GCA_029934695.1 Desulfobacterales bacterium
GAATAATCACATAAAAAAATATTGGGAACTGAGACTTGAAAAGTGTAAAAAATCCTTGGAAAGGAATAACTTCGGGGCGTATATAGCACACGACCGTAAGGAAGCAAAAAGAATCGTAACCGAAGATATTCTGCCGAAAATCGGAGTGAAAAGTGTCTCATGGGGCGATTCTCTGACTTTTTATGCCACAGAGGTTCTGGACGAAATGAGGCAGAACCCCGATATTGATGTGCTGGAAACATTTGCGGAAAATGTGCTGCGTGAGGAAATAATGGAAAGACGCAGACAGGCTTTGCTGACCGATCTTTTTTTCACGGGAAGCAATGCCGTGACAGAAACAGGAAAACTTGTGAATCTTGATATGATCGGCAATCGTACGGGAGCTATAACATTCGGCCCCCTGAATGTTATTATTTTTGCAGGCAGAAACAAGATCGTTTCCGATGTTGAGACAGCTATGAAACGTATAAAATCATACGCCGCACCGGTCAATGCGATCCGGCATTCCGGTCTGAAAACTCCGTGCATGAAAACCTCCTTTTGTACAGATTGCAGAAGTCCCGACCGTATCTGCAACACATGGACAATTACAGAAAAGTCATTCCCGGAAAAACGGATCAGAGTTGTTCTTATCAATGAGGATTTGGGTTTATAACTGACTGAATTGGCGTAAAATACGATGTTTTCCGCATAAGATTTCAGACAGCTGTGATCCCTGCAAACCGCGGATGAACGTTGATGCTTTTCCCGCACTCTGACCGGCTGCACAGGCCGTGAGCGTCTGTCTGCGTTCATCTGCGGATCATATCGGAAACCACAAAAACCGTTAGAACCAGACGTATTCATCTCCGACAGGCAAATATGACATCGGATTTCAGTTCCCACTGAATAATTTCAACTTTTTGCTGCAGCTTTTCACTGTCGGATTATTTGCAATAAAATCAGGCTTATTCAACTGTATCTGTGACCAAAGGATTCCATATATGAATGAAAAATATGACACAGACCGTCTGGTCCTGTCTTCTCAGAGAGATATGATAGAAAAGTGTGTATTATCCCTTGAAACGATAACTGCTCAGGGAACCATTGAAAATATCCTCACCCGGACCTTTGAATCCGCGCCGGATAATATCATTCCGGACTCAGATCAGTATTATTCTGTTTTTAATTATTATTTGTACAAATATATTTTAAAACATTATAGACACAAACGCGGGGAAGTCTGTTTCTGGCGTTTTATCAAAAATCTTTCAAATGAGCAGCTAGGGTATAAAAATGAAACGAACCCGGCATTGCAACTGATGGATTATCTTGTAAGAATTTATTTTTATTCTGACCCGCTGGATGACCTGGCCTGCATATTCATCCCCATTAATGACAATTCATTAATCAGAAAATACCTCGCCTGGATAAAAAATTACTTCTATAATGCAAACTATCCGTCAAGTCTGCTGTGGCTATATGCGCTGGACAGTTCTCTGTCCAGCCTCTTCCCGGATGAAATTGTATATCTGGGCAGGGAACTGGACAGCAAAAATAAGAGTATGGCGATCCCGGATTTTGACTGTGAAGATACGGTGTTAATAAAAAGATTTTCTCACAAACCCGGTCATTATGTCAAATTGGAGGGAAAAAATGCAAATGACGAATTTCGTCAGATATTCACGTTTTTGCAGCACGAATATAAAGACCGCTGCCTGAGTCGTTCGGGAAAACAGGATGAGACTGTTGACGAAATTACTTATGATAAGGAATGGGAAAAATTTGAGGATGTTCTGAGGTTCGGCGTGTCAGATAAGAGTGAAAGCGGCTGTATCAGTTTTTCCGACATGCGTTCCAGCACGGAATTTCTGAACACTTTCGGCAAAAAAATATATCTGAACAAAATACAGCAGCCATTCTTTGAAAAAACCAAACTTGTAAGCAAAAGATATAACGGTCGAATTGACAAGTTCATGGGCGATAACGTGATGAGTGTGTTTCTGAATGACAACATGTACGCTGAAACCCATGAAGAAAGAGAGCAGGAAGCCATATTGAACAACTTTTTTGCGTTGTTCGCACTTTGCAGAACTTTGTCTGAACTTATTTCAAAGGAGGGATTCACGGACTCGAAACTGGGGCTGAGAAGCGGTGTCACTTACGGAAGCCAGTTGCTGAGATCGAACTTGGGGAATGAAATTCTGAGAGATTTCACCGTGACAGGGGAAACCGTCAATCTGGCTGCCAGGTTGGAGCATATTTCAATCCATGAACTCATCATACATAACCAGAAGTATTTTCAGAAAGCCATAGAAAGATTCCCGCATATCAGTGACCTTGTCTCCATTGACGGATGTTACAGGAACCTCAGTCCTGAAACGGAAAACGTCATACGGGACTTCACGCTCTACCAGAATATCCTGTCCAATCTTGAAAAACTGGAGAAGATAAAATTTGATATCCGATTAAATCAGGGCTTTTATTTCAAATTGCGGGAGTATCTGGAAAAAAAGGATATCAACGTACTGAACAGTGACACTTCGGAAATGTACGGATACGAGGAATACACCCTCGAAGGATTTCATCTGAAATTCTATTTTTCATACTATAACCCGAAAGGATTCAGGGATTATGAAAAAATATGGATTCTGCCGATTAAAATACATATACTTGAAAATTTGGATATCGAAAAGATAAGGTTTTGAATATACTGAGACCTCCGAGGTTTGCAAACCTCGGAGGTCTGGGGCCGAATATTTCCCGATTCGTTCCGCAAACGACTCGGTAGCCCGTCCGGTGCGGCGATGGCTTAGCCTGTTTACCTTCAGGACATACAGAGCCTCTCAAGGTTTAATTTATTCCGGCTGCAATCTGCAAAGCATGAATTGCTTCCTCAAGGCCCGTCCTGCCGTCATTGTTGATGTCCCATATCTGACAAGAATCTTTGCCGTTCTTATAAAGTTCCCTGATTTCGGATTCGGAAAGAACACGGTTGTAAAGACGGAGTTCATCAAGAGAGCCTTTGAAAGGCAGACTCGAACTGCCCGCCTGTGACCATCCGATTTTCAGATCCTCGTTGTTATTGTTGAACGATGAGTATGGATCGGCATATTCCCTGTACAGAATATTATTGATATAGATTCTTACATAATGGTTCTTTCTGTCCACCACACACAAAGGCACAACCAAAGCAGGGCTGGTTTTTTCGGAATTTTGAAAACATTTTGTAAAAAAGTTTGCATTTTTTTTATCAGCATAGTAGCTTCTAATTTCTGAAAATATGTTTGTGACTGTAGAGAGTATGGTACTGAACAGCATCATTTACGGCAGATGGTATTCTGAACAGACAAAACAAATTCCGAATTTCAATGTTCCTGATTCTAACAGTTTCAAAAACCTCAATATGCTGAGACCTCCGAGGTTTGCAAACCTCGGAGGTCTGGTTAGAAGAATATTATGAAAAAAATGATATGGAATCAGAAGCTGCCTTTGAAAAATAACGGCGAGCTTGAACTTTTTTTTATCGGAACCGGGTCCGCGTTTTCCAAAACAATGAATCAGACCAATTTTTTTATCATAAAAGGGGATACTCATATTATGATTGATTTTGGGATGACTGCTCCGAGAGCTTTATATGAAACAGCCAAGCTGGAGGTCACAGATGTTGAAGTCCTCCTTCCGACGCATTCCCATGCGGATCATGTGGGCGGAATTGAGGCACTGGCATTGATGAACCGATATATCGGAAGGAAATTTTTAAATAAACCCAAGCTGACGATGATTATCAGTGAAGATTATCAGCGGGTGCTATGGACCCATACCCTGCAGGGCGGACTTGAATGGAATGAAAAAGGTGTTGATGCTTCGGAAAAGCTTCAATTTTCAGATTTCTTCAAAGCGGTTCGTCCCAAGTGGAAGGCGCATCAGCCAAGAGAGATATTTAAGTTGGATATGAACGGAATCCACTTGGAACTCTTCAGGACAAACCATATTCCGGAACAGGCAGAGAACTGGGAGGCCTCATTTATTTCCTACGGTTTGTTTATAGACGGCAGGGTTTTCATTTCCGGGGATACTCAGTTTGATCCGGATCTGATTTATATGTATGCTGACAGATCGGAAGTTATGTTCCATGATGTGCAGTTTTTCCCGGGTGCGGTTCACGCTCCGCTTGAAGATCTGAAAACATTGCCTCCTGAAATAAAAAGGAAAATGTATCTGTTTCACTATAGCGACGATTGGAAAAAGCAGGATATAAAGGATTTTGGCGGGTGGTGCGAGCAGGGAGTCAGGTATATTTTT
>JAOZLU010000121.1:4384-6765 GCA_029934695.1 Desulfobacterales bacterium
TGAATTTTGAATTTTGAATTTTGAATTTTGAATTTTGAATTTTGAATTTTGAATTTTGAATTATGTTCACCATTCACCATTCACCATTTTTTTTGATTTCAATATTCGTTGCACAGAGGCATCCCCTCTTATCTTTATTTCCTGAGAATCTTTCATCCCCTTTGCGATTTCCTCAAAAGCATTTTCAATATCCGGCCCCTTATGACAGATAAGGGCAATGTCAACATCTGCCAAAAGTATCTGTTGCATGACTGTTCTGATATCATAATGCTTTTTAATAGCCCCCATGTCCAAATCATCTGTCATCACAATACCGTCAAATTTTTTATGGTTTCGCAGAAGCTCCTTTGCAATCCGGGGAGACAGGCTCGCCGGCCATTCCGGATCAACCTTATTATAAAGGATGTGGGACAGCATTATTCCCGAGACCCCAAGCCTGACAGCCGCCTCAAACGGCAGAAGGTCAGAAGCGGCCAGATCATCCATATCAACATCCAAGCTTGGCATATCATTGTGTGAATCCAGTGTGGTACGGCCGATTCCCGGAAAGTGCTTTGCAACTGCCATGATTCCGTTATTCTGCATAACCGTGATCACCCTGCCTCCCATATTTGCGACCCATTCCGGGTCACTGCCGAAAGCTCTGGCTTCCATTACAAAGACTTCCGAGGTTTCAAAAACCTCAGAGGTCTGGGGCACCACCACATCCATGACCGGGGCCATGTTCATATTTATTCCCGCTTCTGTCAGTTCTGCCGCTGTCACCTCTGCAAAATGCACTGCGTCCGCTTCCTCTTTTATCATCGGATTACCGGGAAACTGTGTAAAAGGCGCTTTCAGCCTGGCCACCTGTCCCCCTTCCTGGTCAATGGCAATAAATAACCGCGGCTGCCCGCATGATTTGGCATATTCCTGAACCGAAAAGCAAAGTTTTTTTATCTGATCCGGGCCGGACAGATTTCTTGAAAAAAGTATGATCCCGCCCACTTTTATTGTGTCAATCAGAAACATCAGGTCTGCATTCAGTTCAGTTCCGTCGAACCCGACCATCAGACGCTGTCCTGCTGAAAATGCTTCAATATTCATTATTTTTTCCAGGTTTCAGGTTTTAGTTTTTAAGTTATCTTAACTGATATTTTCTTACTGCCCTGTTATGATCTTTCAAATTTGTTGAAAATTTATGTGTTCTGTCCTTTTTTGAAACAAAATATAAAAAACGGGTATCAGCAGGATACAGAGCTGCCTCAATTGCCTTTTTACCGGGATTTGCAATCGGACCGGGCGGAAGTCCTCTGATTTTATATGTATTATAAGCTGTCCGGGTTTTAAGGTGCTTCCGGGTGATATTGCCGTCAAAATTTTTTATGCCATAAATAACCGTGGGATCGCTTTGAAGACGCATCCTTCGCTTCAGCCGATTGTGAAAAACAGAGGAAATAATGGGACGCTCAGAAGGATCTCCTGTTTCTTTCTCAATAATGGATGCAAGCGTGATCACCTGATGAACTGAAAATTTCATAAGGTCAGCCCGTTTTTTCCATTCGGGCGTGAATACCGACTCGAACCGCTTCACCATCAGAGATATGATCTGTTTTGCTGTTGCGCCTTTTGAAAGATAGTAGGTATCCGGAAAAAGATAGCCTTCATAAGTCCGCGCGTCAATTCCCTTTTCCTGTACAAAAGAGGGGTCAGTTGCAATTTCTGAAAACGCTTTTTCTGTTCCCATCCCCAACTTGGCAACAGCTTGGGCAATCTGTTTGATATTATATCCTTCGGGCACTGTCAGTTTGTAAAAAAAGACCTTCCCGTTTGCCACTGTTTCGAGTATCCGGAGCGGGGTCATGGCAGCAGAAAGGCAATATTCTCCGGCCTTTATTTTTTTATCGTACCCTTTCACGCGGGCCAGCAGTTTAAATTTGAACGGATATTTGATAACTCCCGTTTCAAGGAGCTTTTCTGATATGTTGCCGAACCCCTCTCCCGGATGCACAGCCACAAAAATTTCCCTGCCCTCTGTGCTTGCGGGAGCATCTGCATAGCGTAAAATATCCAGAAGAACATAAGAAAATCCTGCAATGAATAAAAGCAGGATTGTAAAAATGATTGCCGACAATTTTTTCAATTTATGAATTTACTCCGTATTCGCAGTTGTTTTTAATCATTTTGGCCTGTGCTAAAATTTCAGCACTCCCCGGCGCTGAAATTTTATTTCAGCACTCCCCGGCACTGAAATTTTATTTCAGCACTCCCCGGCGCTGAAATTTTATTTCAGCACTTCCGGCACTGAAATTTTATTTCAGCACTCCCCGGTGCTGAAATTTTATTTCAGCACTCCTTAACTGGAAAATGAAGGATGCCCGTTTTTTTTTGACATTAATGAT
>JAOZLU010000121.1:6865-14232 GCA_029934695.1 Desulfobacterales bacterium
TTCTGTATGTTACAAGAACATTATGACTGGCAGAATGTTTATAAAACCATAGTCAGATAGCAGCATATTGTCAAAAGAAGTTTCGGTGCTGAAATTTTATTTCAGCACTCCTTAACTGGAAGATGAAGGATGCCCGTTTTTTTTTGACATTAATGATTTCTGTATGTTACAAGAACATTATGACTGGCAGAATGTTTATAAAACCATAGTCAAATAGCAGCATATTGTCAAAAGAAGTTTCATTAAAAAATTATGTCTTGACAAAAAAAGTTTTTTATAATAATAAGCCTCAATCTGTTAAGGAATTTGAGGAAAAAAGCGGGCATAGCTCAGTTGGTAGAGTACAAGCTTCCCAAGCTTGGTGTCGCGAGTTCGAATCTCGTTGCCCGCTCCAAAGTAAAGTCGCCTTTTCGGTTTTTATTAAGGTTATTGTAAGAATAAACCTTAATTATTATTTAAGGAATGTGTGGTTTTGAAATTATTTTTTTTGCAAGGCTATTTTTTATGAATAGATAAAAGTTTCTATATCCACGGATAAGGTTTACTTAGATAGCAGAACGGGCGACAGCCCGTTTTTTGTTTTTTTGGGAGATTCATCACCTGACCGCTTGTTCAGGCAGATGGAATTCAGATATAATTACAGCCTGATGAAAAAAAAGAGTTTGAGAAAAAAATCAGAACAAAAAAAATCGAAATCCAGGATGAGGGGACGGCATGAAAAAACCGGGCGTCCTGCGGATAAGACGGTTGGGAAACATAAAACAGTCAGACAGCATAAACTTGCCCCTGACGCTGAACAGAGGACAGATCAGGTAAAGGCTGAAGCTGTCAGACAGATTGCAGAACCGTTATGTGAAGCCGGTGGGATGGAACTGGTCTATGTGGAATATCAGCGGGAGTCAGGAGGCAGGATACTCCGTCTGTATATAGATAAGCCCGGGGGTATCATGCTGGACGATTGTGTTCATGTCAGCCGGCAACTGCACGACATTTTGGACGTGGATTTTGAAGACATCGGGCCATACAATCTTGAAGTCACTTCGCCCGGGCTGGCCCGGCCCTTGGGGAAAGCGTCTGACTTTGTGAGATTTCAAGGACATAAAGCAGAAATCAGGATGACAGGCGTACGAAATAAAAAGAAACTCCGAAGTTCGTATAAAGGTGTCCTGCTGGGCATGTCGGAAGGGGAGGTGAAACTTCAGGTTGATGAAAAGATCGTTTTGATTCCCTTTCAGGATATTGCCCGGGCGCGGCTTGTGCCAGAAAAAAATTGAAAGTTCCCGACAGTGAAAAGTTCAAAGTGAAAAGTTGGAAGTCTGTCCGTAACCGTCTGAAATTATTCAACGGCAGATGTCAGTCCCGTGAAATATCGGCATCACTGATTTCAGTAAGTTGCGAGAACTTACGACGGACGAGGAAAGTTGTTGAAATTGCGAAAGTCAAAATTTGAACTTTCAGGATTATAAACTGACTTTTAACCTTTTAACCTTTTAACATGAATTAACTTTCAACCTCAATTTTCAACTTTTAACTCTTTGACGGAGAAAACGGATGTTTATACCAGATATAAAGCGTGTTATTGAGCAGGTCAGCCGAGACAGGGGGATTGACAGTGAAGTTCTTATTAAAGCGCTTGAGGAGGCTCTGAAATCTGCTGCCAAAAAAAAGTTCGGAAACAGAATTGATGTTGAAGTGAAATATAGTGAAGAACTCGGTGAAATCGAAGTTTTCCAGTTTAAAGAAGTTGTAGAGGATATCGCTGATCCTGATTTTCAGATCAGTGTTGAAGAAGGGTGCAAACTTGATCCTGAATGCGAAATCGGCGACTCGCTTGGCACAAAAATGAACACAGGCACCTTCGGCAGAATCGCTGCCCAGTCAGCCAAACAGGTCATCATTCAGAAAATGAAGGACGCTGAAAGGGATGCGGTTTACTCCGGCTTTATTGAGCGAAAGGGTGAAATCATAAACGGAATTGCCCAGCGCATTGACCACGGAAATATTATCGTCAACCTCGGACAGACTGAGGGGGTCGTTCCGGAACGGGAGCAGGTTCCCAAGGAAGTCTATCGCCGCGGGGATCGCATCAGAGCATATATAATGGATGTGCGTCATGATACCCGTGGGCCTCAGATCATTCTTTCAAGGACACACCCGAATTTTCTGGCGAGTCTTTTCAAGACAGAAGTGCCCGAGATCAACGAAGGGATTGTCAGCATCATGGGGGCTGCCAGGGAACCCGGAGTTCGGGCAAAATTTGCGGTGGCCTCAAATGACTCGGATATTGATCCGGTGGGTGCCTGTGTCGGCATGAAAGGGAGCCGTGTTCAAAATGTGGTGCAGGAACTCAGAGGGGAAAAAATAGATATTATATCCTGGCATGCTGATCCTGCAAAATTTGTCTGCAACGCCCTGGCACCTGCTGAAATATCCAGAGTGATTATTGATGAGGAAAACCGCACAATGGAAGTCATTGTCCCTGATGAATTCCTTTCTGTTGCTATCGGAAAGGGGGGGCAGAATGTCCGGCTTGCCTCAAAATTGACGAGATGGCGGCTTGATGTCAAAAATGAGACCCGATACAGCAGGGATATGCAGGATGGTTACGATTCTCTGATTATATTGCCCGGAATGAGCATAAGTCTGGCAGATGCGTTATATGAAAAAGGTTTCTTTTCTGCTGAAGAACTCAGCAGGGGATCAGCAGAAGATTTGACTCAGGTCAGAGATATTACCGAAGAAAGTGCCGCAGCACTTATTGAAGCTGCAAAAAATTATGTGCTGGATCCTGAGGGTGCTGTCGAAGCTGCCAAAGATTATACGCCGGATACTGACGGCACTGCTGAAACTCCTGAAAACGCTTTATCAGATCATTCAGAGGATGATGCAGTATCCCGGGAGTCGGAAGAGGAGGATGATCTGTCTGATTCAGATGCTGAAACTCCTGAAAACGCCTTATCAGATCATTCAGAGGATGATGCTCCTCGTTCCGAGGCGGTATCCCGGGAATTGGAAGAGGAGGATGATCTGTCTGATTCAGATGCTGAAACTCCTGAAAACGCCTTATCAGATCCTCCTCGTTCCGAGGCGGTATCCCGGGAATTGGAAGAGTCGGAAGAGGATGATAATCTGTCTGATTCGGATGATTCTTATGTCTCGGATATTCAGAACTTGTCCCCGACGCTGATCAGGGAAAACGATGATCAAAAACAGACTGACAAGAATATAGACAACCATGAAGGTACATTAAATTCAGGAATTTAGGAACCCGGGATGCAGGATCAACGCGTTGCTCTCTGAATTCCTAAATTCTCCGACAGTCAGAAGCTCTCATAACATGCTGAAATTGCTGGCACCGATATTTTTTGAAGCGGCAAAACAGTAATTTCAACAGGTTATGGATTAATTTACAACTTTTCACTGTAGTTTTTTACTGTCAAGCAAATTGCAAAAGGGGGATGGATGCCAACGAGGATCAGGGTATATGAGCTTGCCAAGGATCTTAATATGAAAAGCAAAACGCTTCTTGAGAAGTTAAAGGATATGAATATTAAGGTGGGGAGCCATGTGAGTTCTCTGGATGATGATACTGTAGCCAGGATCAGGGGAAAAATTTTTGGTGCAAAATCTGATCCGGCCGAGGTGAGGCGCGCAAAACAGACGGTCATTCGGAGACGAAAAAAACGCGCCCCGGAAAAATCGGATATTAAAGAGAGCGATTTGAAACCGTCCCCTACAGATCAGGAGCCTTTTTCCGCAGATGCGGATTTATCTGGTGTGGAAGTCTCAGAAGCGGATCAGATGCCTGAAGCGGAAACTGCCGACCGACCGGCAGAAGGACGCTCCAAAAATTTTGGTTACAAATCCGGGCGGGGAAAAGACGTTGCTGAAAAGGATATGGACGACGTCGCCGGACTGACCGTCTCCGCTTCCCAGGCAGAAACGCCGCAGGAAACCGCTTTGTCTGAGGAAGAAGCAGACGGGCGCACAATCGCAGAAGCAAAAAAACATGAGTCAGCGGAATCAGCAAAAGGTGCCACAGCTCATGCTCCGAGGGCAAAACCGAAGAAACCGGCTGAAACTGCCAAAACCGCAGAAAAACAGCCAGCCATGTCAAAGGGCGGAAAGTCGGAACATCAGGTTCCGAAAGGCGTAAAAAAAAAGAGAAGGAAAAGAAAAAAAGAAATGCCGGCGAAGATTATAAAACTGCCGACAAAGGCCGAAGAAGAAGCAATAGCTTCAGAGGCCGGACGCAGATCAAAAGTTCTGGCTGAAAAAACATCGGAAACTAAAACCAGAAGCATTGAGAAGAAACCCGTTCCAAGGCACACCCCGGGGCAACACCGGAGAAAACCTGCCCCGTCACAGGCTAAGAACGGACCTAAAGTGCCACAAAAAGATTCACCTGTAAAAGATAAAAAGAAAAAAGTCAGGACTTACACCCCTGACCAGGACCGGGGGAAGGTGACAGCAGAGCCAGCTCGGAAAGCGGCTGCTCCTGCAGACAAGAAGGCAAAAGACATCAAATGGACCAAGAAAAAAATTTCTTTCAAACGCAAAGAAGTCATTGACGGGGCGGCACTCTATGCCGGGGGACAGCGAGGCAAGAAAGGCCGCAGGAATGCCAAGATCAAAACTGTCAAAGCCCAGAAGCCCCAGATCACAACGCCGAAAGCTATCAAACGGAGAATTAAGATTGATGACACCATTATTCTTTCTGATCTGGCCAAACGCATGGGGATCAAAGCCGGCGAAATGATCAAAAAACTGATGATGCTCGGTGTCATGGTGACGGTGAATCAGACCATAGACTTCGATACTGCGGTTCTTGTGGCCTCGGAATTCGAATATGAGTTGGAAAGAGCATCCTTTGAGGAGGAGGTGATTTTAAGCGAGAGGAGCAAGGCGGATGATCCTGACAAGCTCATAGAAAGATCGCCGGTGGTCACGATTATGGGGCATGTGGATCATGGGAAAACATCTCTGCTGGATGTTATACGGGAAACCCGGATAACGGAGATGGAAGC
Organism: Desulfobacterales bacterium; assembly: GCA_029934695.1. Classification (GTDB taxonomy): domain Bacteria; phylum Desulfobacterota; class Desulfobacteria; order Desulfobacterales; family 4be13; genus JAOZLU01. Next base: position 11,893 of record JAOZLU010000121.1, read on the forward strand.
CGGTGGAATTACACAGCATATCGGTGCTTACAATGTTTCAACGAGCAGCGGCCAAGTCACTTTTCTGGATACGCCCGGGCATGAGGCGTTTACGGCAATGCGCGCCCGGGGGGCCAAAGTGACAGACCTGGTCGTTCTTGTTGTGGCCGCGGATGACGGAGTCATGCCTCAGACCATTGAGGCAATCAATCATTCCAAGGCTGCGGAGGTTCCGATTATTGTCGCTGTAAATAAGATTGACAAGGCAAATGCGGATACTGACCGGGTATATCGTGAGCTTTCGGAGCAGGGGCTTGTGCCGGAAGACTGGGGAGGGGATACTATTTTCGTCAGGGTTTCTGCAAAGCTGAATCAGGGAATTGACCAGCTTCTGGAGATGATCCTTCTTCAGTCCGAAGTGCTGGAACTGAAAGCCAATCCGGACAAACTTGCTGTGGGGTATGTGGTGGAATCGAAGCTGGATCCGGGCAGAGGGGCTGTGGCAACTGTCCTGATACAGGAGGGAACGCTTAAAGCTGGCGATCCGGTTGTGTGCGGAATTCATCATGGCAAGATTCGGGCTATGCTTAACGACAGAGGCGTTCAGGTGGATTCAGCCGGCCCCTCAATTCCCGTGGGAGTACTCGGACTTTCCGGGGTGCCCAATGCAGGAGATGAACTGGTTGCCCTTGGTGATGATAAAAGAGCCAGACAGGTCAGCGAGCACCGTATTCAGAAAGAGCGATCCAGAAACCTGGCCAAAACCAGCAGGCTGAGTCTTGAAAAACTTTTTGAAAAAATAGAAAAAGGCGAGGTCAAGGATCTGAATATCATTATAAAGGCCGATGTACACGGTTCTATTGAGGCCCTGTGCGATTCCCTGGTAAAACTTTCCAATGATGAGGTCTCAATAAATGTCATTCATTCGGCTCCCGGCACGATTACCGAATCCGATGTGTCTCTGGCTACTGTGTCTGATGCGATTATTATCGGTTTTAACGTCCGACCCACTCCCAAAGTACAGGCATTTGCCAACGAAGAAAATGTGGATATGCGTTTTTATAACATCATATACAATGTCATCAAAGATATTCAGGATGCCATTCTCGGTATGATGTCTTCCACTTATGAGGAGCGGGTTCTGGGCAGGGCTGAAATCCGTGATGTGTTTCATGTTCCCAAAGTCGGGGCTGTTGCAGGGTGTTATGTACTCGATGGGAAAATCCAGCGGGGACAGCTTGTGCGTCTTCTCAGGGACGGGATTATATGCTATGAGGGCAAACTTGCCTCCCTCAGGCGTTTCAAAGATGATGTCAAAGAAGTGCGAGACGGCTATGAATGCGGCATCGGTATTGAAAATTATAATGACATCAAAATTGGCGATGTCATAGAGTGCTATTATCTCGAAGAAATTAAACCGGAACTGTAGTGAATTATGAATTATGAATGAGAAATTCACCATTCATAATTCACCATTCACCATTTATTTGATAAAATTATGGTTATCGGCATCGGAATCATCACATTCAGGCTTCATGACTGTCATTCTTTAAAAGGTAAAAGAAAGGTTGTAAAATCAGTCATCAGCCAACTGCGTAATCACTTTAATGCTTCTGTTGCAGAAGTGGGATCAAATGACGTTCATCAGAGGGCAGAGATCGGTTTTGCGATGGTGGGAAATGACCAGAAAGTGATAAATTCCAAGGTGGATAAAATGTTTAATTTGGCTGATGCTCTGGGGCTGGCTGAACTCGTTGATACAGAAACAGAAATTATTCATTTGTAACTGCGGCGTTCGTTTCGGATGCTGACTCGGATTCACCAATCCGGGTTTGGATTATACGCGGTCAGAGTACTTCCATTAAAATAATAACAGACAACAGGCAAACACGATGAAGCCTTTCACACGAGCGGACAGGGTAGGGGGCCTGATACAGGGTGCCCTGTCTGGTATTTTACATAAAAAGATTAAAGACCCCCGGCTTGAAATGACGGTAATTACAAGTGTACAGATGTCCCGGGATTTGAAAAGTGCACGGATATTTTTTTCCACGTCAACAGGCAGCAAAAAAAGCAGGGAAGAAGCATCCGACGGGTTTCAGAGTGCAATGGGCTATATAAAACGTACGCTTGCCAGTGAACTTGGTTTGCGTTATATGCCTGAGATCAAATTTTTCTATGATGAATCTTTTGATTATGGGGAGCATATTGATAACGTATTCAAAAGTATTGAGGATTTGAAAGATTGAGGCATCAGTTGTAGGGTGGGTGTAGCGAAGCGGAACCCACCATTTGCAGATGTCTGGTGGGTTCCGCTGGTGGGTTTCCGGCTGGGTTCCGCTGGTGGGTTTCCGGCTGGGT
>JAOZLU010000679.1 GCA_029934695.1 Desulfobacterales bacterium
CCCGGATCTGTCTGAGGGCAGGTGCGGGAGCCTCCCCTGAATCCGTTATAATCAGGGATTTTTGTTGTCCGAATCCGTTTTAAACCACAGAGGACACAGAGAAAGGCACAGAGAACCGCGGAGGCTCCGCACTGAATCTCCGCGGCCCTCTGTGGTTTCTCTGTGTCCCTCTGTGGTTCCCGCGGGTTGAAGCTGTGCGGAAACACAAAATCCGCTTTTAATCATAGAGGACACAGAGGAGGCACAGAGGCGGAGGCTCCGCACTGAATCTCCGCGGCCCTCTGTGGTTTCTCTGTGCCCCTCTGTGGTTTCCGCGGGTTGAAGCTGTGCTGAACCATAGAATCCGTTAGAACCAGAGATATTCATTATTGGAAGGCTCCAAATTGAATGATATAAACCAGAAATAAAAGCAAACGAGGGAACTTGAAATGGGGATTAAAATTGATGCGTTAAAATGTACAGCCTGCATGGCCTGCGAAATGGCCTGCGGGTACCACCGGGATGACGGTTTTGCCTTTCTTTCTTCGTGCATAGTGCCTTACCGGGCACGCGAGAAGACAGATTATTTCGGCGTACTTCTCAAAGAGGAAGAGAATCTTATCGTAGCCAGACCCGAAGGTCTTGAAGTCAACAAAATCGGGGAGGCCCAGGAGGAGGATTCGGAAAAAGAGGCAGATGCCTCTGCAAAACCCATGCTGTTGCGGGAAGGCTGCGACCTGTGCGAAGAAATGGAAGATCATGGGCCGATGTGTATTGAATTCTGTCCCATGAATGCAATTACGCTTGAAGAAGAATAGAGAGGAGGAGAGTAAAATATGGACTATCTGTCAACTGATAAAATCCTCGTCATTGATCTAAGGACATCAGACGTCACAGAAAACGAACTGGATGAGAAACTCGTCTCCGAAAAAATAGGCGGCGCAGGTATCACAAAATATCTTTATGAAAAATATGAAAGCGAGAATCCCATTGTCATTGGGACAGGATTGCTCACCGGCACACTGTACCCGGCCTCGGCAGCCAGCATCATCACCGCCAAAAATCCGGTAACCGGAAACGTCTGTCATTGTCCTGTTACGCTGAAAGTGGGAATTGAAATCAAATATTCCGGATTTGACTATATCGTGGTCAAAGGAATATCTGAAAAACCGGTTTATCTCTGGGTTCACGACGGCGTTGCAGATATTACCGATGCAGCGGAAGTCTGGGGCAAAGACGTATGGGAAACCACCGATGCGTTGCGGAAAACTGTGGGAGATGATCTGCTTCAGACCATGATGATCGGAATGGCCGGGGAATCCGGGTCTGACTATGCCCAAGTTTGTTTAAACCACTGGAGCAGCGGAGACCGTTGGGGATTTGGCAAGCTTTTCGGGCAGAAAAATTTTAAGGGGTTCGCATTCCGGGGAATGGGTCTTCTGGAGGCGTATGATCCTGAGAATTTCGTGGAGCAAGCATTGGATATACTTGGCGATATCAAGGAAGATAACGATTTTATCGGGAAGAAAGGCGTTGAGGAAATCTGTGCGGCTATGGGAGAGGAAGATGTGAAAGCGTGGTTAGCTCCTCTGGTACACAGGCACACTGCATGTTATAACACGCCTTATCCGACCAATACCTTTGTGTATCTTGACGAAGATCCGAAACTCCTGAAGGAAACCAAAGTAAAGGAACCCGGATTACTGATTACCGATATATACGCTCTGCTCGGATTCAAGAAAGCAGGTCTATCCGCGGAGGAATCGTGCCGTGCGCTGAAAGCCTGTGCAAAATATGGCATTGACCCTGCGGCAGTGGCTGAATTGACATCGGGAAAAAGTGCGGAGGAGATTCAAAATTCTTTGTCTGAACTGAGCGGTTCCGCTACGATTGCCGGAAAAGGAACCTTCAGTCCGTGGTGTCCGACCCAGCCGATTTTCAACGACTTTGACCTCTCTCAGAATGAAATCGCAGCATGGTGGGAGAGACGACAGGCGGTCGCGTCTGTTTTCGGCATTCATCCCATCTTTGCGGTGATGTGTCCGGAACTGACCGAGGAGAATATGCTGGAACTGGCAAATATAGGAACCGAACTGGAACTTACCCAAGAGACGTTGGATAAAGTTGTCGCTGATCTTTGCGGATAAAGGGCAGAAACCCGGTTTCCTGAAAAAACCGGGTTTCTTTAAAACATGAATTTATATCAAAAATATGCAGCAATGAACGCAAGGCTGGCCCGCGGAGAAACGCTTTATTCTGACGCTAATAAATCCAAAAGGCTTCGCTATCCCAGAATAGGGATTTATGCAGGCGCAGGCACATCTCACTCGTGGCTCTGGTTTGTGGAAATATTTGACCGCATGGGCTTTCACGACATCACCTTTCTTGATGAGAACGCTGTGCAGCACAGCGGACTGAAGGATTTGGACGTGCTTGCGGTTTCCGGCGGAGACACCTTTGCCGTGGCTGAAGCATTAGGGGCAAAAGGAGCAGATTCCCTCAAATCCTTTGTGGAGGAAGGCGGCCTTTATATCGGGGCATGTGCAGGCGCGTATCTGCCCATGAATTCCTCCAAGGAACATCTGAATCTGTTCAACTTTGCGGACGTTAAAATTACCAATCTGAGTAAAACGCTTCCCAAAGCCGAGCGAATGGCCCATAAGTTTTGTGCATCTTACGGATGTGATTTCATCTTTCATCCGGTTCGGGAAGATGTGAGACTCAGAACTAACGGCCTTCCGCCGTTTACAGGACCTCCTTTTCTGACCGCGCCCATGTATGGCGGCCCTGGCATGATCGTCCCTGAAAATTCGGATGTTCTGGCCTATTATGACGGATTCACCGAGAAAACATCTTTTCTTGTGAACAAAGCACTTGCAAGGGATATTTTGCTGGGAAAGGCTGCGGTTGTCCGGGTTTACAAAGGCAAAGGCTGTTTTTATCTGTTTGGCCCTCATTTTGAACATCCGCGTTTCCCGGAAGCCAACAAACTGGTGGCCGATGCCATTTACTGGGACATCAGGGAAACGCCGGAGACACGTTCCTCATCTGATCAGGAAGAGGAAATACTCTGGGGAGATGAAGCAAAGAAGCTGATCAGGGACATCAGACGGGAACTGAGCAATTCGAGAATTGTCGCCACAGGCCTGGAGATCATGCCCATCCAGTGGATGATCGGCGCAAAGATTTATGAGCCTGAAAAAATACGGGTGTTTCTCGAAGCAATGTGGCCTCGGATCAGGCCGCTCGAAAAATGCAGCCAAATCCGCATTCAGCAAGGCATGGCAGAGCGTATTGTCCACTATGCAAAGGACACCACAGCATTACTCCGTGAGATGAAACACCAAGTGGATCAGAAGCATGAAACCGTTGCCTCGGCAACAGTCGTGTTTGACCTGCTTCACAAGCTTTCAACCGCGTTTTTCAATTTATATTTTAGAAACTTGATGTTCGATGATTGATGTTCGATGTTCGATGATTGATGTTCGATGATTGATGTTCGATGTTTGATGTTCGATGTTCGATGATTGATGTTCGATGTTTGATGTTTGATGTTCGATGATTGATGTTCGATGTTTGATGTTTGATGTTCGATGTTCGATGTTCGATGTTCGATGTTCGATGTT
>JAOZLU010000122.1:0-5912 GCA_029934695.1 Desulfobacterales bacterium
TCTTCCGGCGGATCAGGTTCAATATCCCTCATAACCCCTCATGGGGAGAAATAACATGAGATTTATCCGCATGGGAAAAAGCCCGTGATTCCTCATAACCCCTCATGGGGAGAAATAACAAATATCTTTCTGCCCAAGTCCATCGCAACAAATCCCCTCATAACCCCTCATGGGGAGAAATAACTGCGATGGCTGCAATTACGGGCTTCGGGGCTGCCTTCCTCATAACCCCTCATGGGGAGAAATAACTAGGTCAAGCTCAGACTCGGCGTGGTTCAAAAAGTCCTCATAACCCCTCATGGGGAGAAATAACCCGGATGTTCAGAAAGACTTGTTTTTGCCGAGTGTTCACTCATAACCCCTCATGGGGAGAAATAACAGGGACGGAGGGGGCTTAGATGGGCAGGATTATCAGCTCATAACCCCTCATGGGGAGAAATAACCTGGATATTCTCATCAGCCATGTGGTTTTTCCGACCTCATAACCCCTCATGGGGAGAAATAACGGTGACACAATCACAGACGGATCCACGACATCAGCCACCTCATAACCCCTCATGGGGAGAAATAACACGGGTGGGCCGAGGGTAGGCAAGACTTATCTTTTCTCATAACCCCTCATGGGGAGAAATAACCGGCACAGTCGGCTTCTCCGGCCTGTCCGGATGTATCTCATAACCCCTCATGGGGAGAAATAACGGAGTTGTTATTGGGCACAGCGGCGAGAGAGAGCCCTCATAACCCCTCATGGGGAGAAATAACTGACCCGGTATTGGCTTACGCTGTCTGTATTTTTTTCTCATAACCCCTCATGGGGAGAAATAACATCGTGTATTAATCGCATGGGAGGTATTATGGATAACTCATAACCCCTCATGGGGAGAAATAACAGGAGTCCTTCAACGATCTTGTCGGAGATTATGCTGGACTCATAACCCCTCATGGGGAGAAATAACTCGTTACGAGGCTATTGAGACTGTGTCTTATTTATGCTCATAACCCCTCATGGGGAGAAATAACTAAAACTAAGTACACGGAGCTGCAGGCCATGTACAGCTCATAACCCCTCATGGGGAGAAATAACTGGGAAAATTCTGTTCTCCCCTGGGAAAATTCTGTATCTCATAACCCCTCATGGGGAGAAATAACTCGGCTGTCCCATCTGTAATGAGGGGCATTGTGGACTCATAACCCCTCATGGGGAGAAATAACATGGATAAGGTTACTGTTGATTTTACGGCGTATTACCTCATAACCCCTCATGGGGAGAAATAACCGCCTTCGTCTGATCCCATTTCCCGAGATAAATACTCTCATAACCCCTCATGGGGAGAAATAACGTGTATGCGGACTACAGCACCGCATTAGACAAACTCTCATAACCCCTCATGGGGAGAAATAACATCACCTCGGCGGGGATCACCGCCGGTGCGGTTTCCCTCATAACCCCTCATGGGGAGAAATAACGAGCGAACCCTGCAGTTACTGCGACGGAACGGGTCACTCATAACCCCTCATGGGGAGAAATAACCGGTAACCGTCCCCTACTGCTCCGTGTGAGTGCAGCTCATAACCCCTCATGGGGAGAAATAACTTGTGGACGATTTGCGTCGAGCGGGTGAGCAACCGTCTCATAACCCCTCATGGGGAGAAATAACATTGACGAATCTGTTGTGGGCGATTTGCGTCGAGCGCTCATAACCCCTCATGGGGAGAAATAACTTGAGTGCGACTCAGATAATCATTTTTCTTATCCACTCATAACCCCTCATGGGGAGAAATAACCTTATATTACAAATTTATGCTTATAGGGTCTGTTTGCTCATAACCCCTCATGGGGAGAAATAACCAGTTATATCCTGTTCGTTTGCCGTTATATTTTTCTCATAACCCCTCATGGGGAGAAATAACCGGGATAGGCTTATTGCATTAAGCGGCAGTGATGATAACTCATAACCCCTCATGGGGAGAAATAACGCTCTATGTTGACGACCTCCACAACACACCCCCGCACTCATAACCCCTCATGGGGAGAAATAACGCTCATATAATGTTTTTTTTGATAATTTTTAAATAGCTCATAACCCCTCATGGGGAGAAATAACTATTTTAGCGATAAGGCTTCCAAAGTTTCTGAGAATAACTCATAACCCCTCATGGGGAGAAATAACCAAGCCCCTGCGTCGGAGTTGCTCAAAAAGACTCTCGCTCATAACCCCTCATGGGGAGAAATAACCGGTTGTTGATTTTGATCGCCGTTTTAACCGTTACTCTCATAACCCCTCATGGGGAGAAATAACCTTTGATTGACTTGGCTGAACGCACAAAAGGAATTCTCATAACCCCTCATGGGGAGAAATAACAAGGCTCTTTTGGTTCATCTTCCACTGTTAAGAATCCTCATAACCCCTCATGGGGAGAAATAACCCATAAAAAAAACCGGCGCCGGGGTTTCCAGCACTCTCATAACCCCTCATGGGGAGAAATAACGATTATTATTCGTTTCAGATATACGGGGGCGGGAGACTCATAACCCCTCATGGGGAGAAATAACATTTTTGTGAGTATGAGGATGAGCTGTCTCGGGTACTCATAACCCCTCATGGGGAGAAATAACCTTTAAAAGCCTTATCGTTAAAATACTCAAAGGGTTTCTCATAACCCCTCATGGGGAGAAATAACATGCGCTCCGTTTTTCAATTTTTCCCGTGACTGTGACCTCATAACCCCTCATGGGGAGAAATAACCGGATGGACACCGATTGCCTCCGCTGCTTTTCTGCTTCTCATAACCCCTCATGGGGAGAAATAACGCACCCTGGCATGCAGAAAAATCAACAAGGCAATCCTCATAACCCCTCATGGGGAGAAATAACGAGCGTCATTTATTCCCGGAGTCATGTGGGCCCGGGCTCATAACCCCTCATGGGGAGAAATAACATCCTGCCGGCGGCAGAACTCACCTCACAGTTAAAAACTCATAACCCCTCATGGGGAGAAATAACGAAGAATCGGGTTAGATGTAAAATCAAAGTTGAGGAGCTCATAACCCCTCATGGGGAGAAATAACGTGCAAGTGGTGGGGGAAAGAGGAGGCATTTGCCGACTCATAACCCCTCATGGGGAGAAATAACTGCGTCGGATTGGATGTGACGCACCACGATATGGACCGCTCATAACCCCTCATGGGGAGAAATAACTTCCAAAGTGTATTTCACATCAGGCTTTTCCGTTATAACTCATAACCCCTCATGGGGAGAAATAACCCACGAGAGTGCTGCCGGTATCCTCCCACGCTTCGGCTCATAACCCCTCATGGGGAGAAATAACGATCACAACCCCTCTGAAAGATGGGACAAGTGCGTCTCATAACCCCTCATGGGGAGAAATAACCGCAGAGGAAAAAAAACAGATGGAGGCGATGCAAGTCTCATAACCCCTCATGGGGAGAAATAACAATCAGCCCTTGTTGACAAATCGGAGCCTGTAAAAACTCATAACCCCTCATGGGGAGAAATAACGGGCCATCTTGTGACGAGTTGCGAGGGGGACATTGCTCATAACCCCTCATGGGGAGAAATAACGTGTCGACAGAGGCGCCCATTTTTGCGGTCCGCTCCTCATAACCCCTCATGGGGAGAAATAACCGGAACCGGCTGGATTTTCTGACGCTGAGATGAGCCACTCATAACCCCTCATGGGGAGAAATAACGCGAGGGCGTTCTTGGATACGGCATCAGACTGAAACTCATAACCCCTCATGGGGAGAAATAACAGATGAAAGAGAAAGATTTCCATAAAGTCGTGAGCCTCATAACCCCTCATGGGGAGAAATAACCCCGATTTTAAAGATAATCAGGCATCTTTTGATTATAAGACACTATAAAAATTGCAATCAAATCTTCAGGCAAAAACTTCATCCCCCAGTGTCTCATACTTCATTCAGGATCGAAGTTCACATCATAAAACTTTGAAATCCGTGGAGTGGGAATTGTCCTCAACACGCTTTGCCTCACCCTTCCCGCTTTCATTTTTTACAAAATGAACAACATTCACATTCTTCCGATTTGCTGCTGTAATTTCCGTAACACGCTCTCCCGGAAGAATAAGATGGCTGATCGTCCGTCGCAATTCAATCAATTTTGCTTCCGACAAATCGCCGCTGAAAACAGAGTATTGAATATGCTCCAGATATTTCCGAAGCAGTTTCTTAAACTTCTCTGTCCGTTTTGCCTGAACATCATACGTCATCAAAACATACATTGTCAAGCCTTTCTTTTGTATGATTCATATTCTGCCACGCCGAGAATATGCCGCTCAATATTCAGAGCCTCCCGATAAATCCATTCCCTGTAGCTACGGCCATTACTCACCTCCTCCAATCGAATTGAAAACTGTTCAGCAACATGGCGACGCCCCGTTTCCGTCAAAAGGCACACCCCATCATGCTCTTCAAACCAGTTTTTTGCAATCATCCCCTTCCTGATCATCCTGAAAATCAGCATATCCGCAAGCACAGGCTTGAACGGCTCTGACAAGTCCAGACTCAGCGAAGAACGGCCTGTCCCTGGAGAATGGAGGAAACTCAGCGTCTCATCCAAATGCGTCTTGAATGCCTCATGGCGCACCACAGTATAAACCATTTGATTTATAAACGAAATCAAACAGTTGACCGGATTATTCGGCGGCCTTCGGATTCGTTTGCCAAAATCCAGTTTCGGATCAATAAGCTTCCATCCGCTATAATACAATTGACGCAGATTCCCCTCCACGCCCATCAGCCCGGCTGTATCATCTGCTTTGCCGATGCGGGACATGATATGACGCATTTCTTTTATCTGCTTATCAAGCTCCTTCTTGCCCCGATAGCGATAATACAGCAGATTCGCCAGAATATTATGTGCGGCTCCCTGCACGATTTCCTTTGCGATGAGCATTTTTTCCTGAACATTGAGAATTGCTCTGGCCTGTTCGAGTTTCACGCGCCCCGCGGGATTCTGACCCACAGGCTCAAACGATCCTTTAAAATAGCCATAATAGTCAAAAACAGAAATCCTTACGCCATTTGCGCCGCACAGACATAACAGACTTGAATTCATATTGCTTTCCGACAACAGCACAATATGCCGGATTTTCTCAACAGGAAACCATTTTGTTTTGCCATTAAATACGATTGCCAAAGTATTCTCCCGCCGTTTCAGACGGGCCTCACGAGAAACGAATAATGTTTCCATGTCTTACTCCTTCAGTCATGGCCGCAGAATCCGGCCAAAGAACATGTTTTACAAAGCGGAATGAGCTTGGCTCCGGGAACATTTTCCTTGACAGCCAATGCTTCCAGGCGCTCCGAAGCCTCCCACATTTTCTGCAAGAGATGCTCATCCAGAACAACATCCCGTCGTCTTCGTGTGGAAAGAATATGCGTGACAGCCTGCCATTCTTTACCCGTGGCAACGGAGAGCATCAGCGCATAAAACGCTGTCTGACTATTTGAGGCTTCCACCGCGCCCCCGCTTCCCTTGTTTTCATAAACAACACAGTTCTCCCAGTCAACTCTGTCAGGAGCCAAGCCAAAAAGCCCGTCTGTCGAGCGATCTCGTGCATAACTCGTGGAATGCTTTGCCGTGCCTGTCTGGACACGGCCGTGCCACTGAGCAAAATTAATATTGTGAAAATACATCCATGCCCGGCGTTCACAAAGCACGATATGCTGAAAATGAAGGCCGTGCAGTCCGAGACGATCCACACGCTCATAAAATGCGTCTGCGTGTTTCCAGTTTTGTATCATGGCTGCTCTCTTCTTTTGTAAAGACCTCCGAGGTTTGCAAACCTCGGAGGTCTGATTTATAACACACAGATGCCCGCATCCACATCTTCATCATCGCTGACAATCAAACCCGTGAGACGTACAAG